>JAILFF010000264.1 GCA_024697705.1 Ruminococcus sp. | reverse complement strand
GAATTATGTAGGGGCGCTCCTACGTGAGCGCCCGCAAACCGCGCCATCTACCCCACAAAACGGGCGCACACATAGGTGCGCCCCTACACAAATTCCAATAAATAGAGCAAAATTGATTTCCTTGCGTGCGGGAATTGAAACTCTCGGGTCGCATCGGTTACATCAAAGAATGTACCTTGTATCTTACCCGCGTGCGGGAATTGAAAAAAGCCGTTTGTCTTTTTCGGACAGACGGCTCTTTTTTATAATGTAAATTATGGGACAGTTTGCGCAAAAACCGCCGTAAATACTGTGATTTCACCAAAACGTCAATAAAGTTTCACAGGCGAAAAGCCCTTAAATACCGCAAAACGGGTTGACAAACACACTTAATTGTTGTATAATGTTAGATGTAGCCGAAGAAAACCGGATAAACCGGGCCAGCAGACAATATGGCACAATTTATTGTTTTTTGTATATAAAAGGAAGGAATGAATTATCTCGTGATGAAGAAAACGATCGGACTGCTCGCGGCTCTTACACTTACCTTGTCCTCGATGGGCGTGGCAGCTTCGGGCGCCGAATTTATTTACGGCGGGAACGCTCCCGATACCTCTTACGGCAGCACAGGTCATGAGACCGATATCTATGACCCCGGTTACATTAAGGCTCAGCGTATGCAGGCTGAATCCGAAAGGAACGCGGGCGGCGGTCCCGGCAATATGCCCGAGGAGGAAAAGGAAAGACGCGCCGAACTTACCAAACAGACACTCAATTCGTCCAATTCTTATATAAGATACACCGACAGCTATATCTACCATAATTCCTGCTTCGATAACTCGAAGAAGACCATCGGTATCGACGTTTCGGAATATCAGGCCTGGAACGGCAACTCTCAGACCTATAAGAGGGTTGACTGGAACAAGGTAAAGGCTGACGGCATCGAGTTCGCTATCATCAGAGTGGGCTACCGCGGCTGGGGAAGTGCGGGCAGCCTTGAAATGGACGACGAATTTCAGTATAACCTCCAGCAGGCGAAGGCGGCGGGCGTTAAGGTCGGCGTTTACTTCTATACGCAGGCGGTAAGCTCCTACGAAGCCCGTCAGGAGGCTCAGTACGTGCTCGACGCTCTTAACGGCGTTTACCTCGATATGCCCGTTTACTACGATATCGAGGCGGTCGGCAACGGACAGGCTCGTCTTGATGTTTCGGGTCTTTCAAAGGCTCAGAAGACCGATCTCTGCCGCGCTTTCTGCGACGAGATCGAAAAGGGCGGCTATACCGCGGGCGTTTATTCTTACAGAAATTACTTCTACTCCGACGTTGACGGTCCCACGCTCGCTAACGAATATCCCGTATGGCTCGCCGATTACAGCGACGAATCGCCTTACACGGGCGCTTATCATATGTGGCAGTTCGCTTCGTCGGCGCAGGTTGACGGCATACACTCGGTAAGCGTGGATATCAACGTCTGCTACGGCGACGATAATCTCGGCGGTCAGGGCAGCGTAAGGAAGAATGTCGATCTCGCCAAGCCGACCGGTCTTACATACAGCGGCAGCAAGCTCTACTGGAGCAGCGTAAAGGACGCCGAGGGCTACGAGGTAGCTCTCCACAACACCGACAAGAACACCTACAACGCCGTCGCAAGGACGAGCAAGCTCTATTACGCCGTCAAGAAGGTCAACGCCGATTATCCCTACGTCGTAAGAGCCTACTACACCAATGCAAACGGCGAAAGAGTATACAGCGATTACTCTTCGGAAATATATATGGGCAGCGGCAAGATAGTCAATCTGACCGCGGCGCTTCAGGACGACGGCATTAAGCTGAAATGGACGGGCGATTCCGCTTCCGACGGCTACTACATCTACCGCACGCAGAACGGCACGGAGTTTACCAAGATCGGCGAGACCACGGGTACCTCCTACACCGACAGCAGCTTCGACCCCTCGAAGACACAGTACAGCTACTACATTCAGGGCTTCGATCTTATGGGTCAGACAAAGCGCTCCGACGGCGTTACCGTTTATCTTTCCGCGGGTAAGAGCGCGGCTCCCGTGTTCAGCAATTGTACCGCGAATACCGTCACCGTTACATGGAACGAGATGGACGGCGTTTCGGGCTATCAGCTTCTCATGCAGAACCCCGAGACAGGCGCTTATGCGGTCAAGGGCGACGTAAAGGCGGGCTCCGACCTCAGATATACGTTTACCACGCTCGACGCGGGCGGCAAGTTCAGATTCGCCGTGAGAGCTTATATTTCAAACGGCGGCGAAAAGAAGTTCGGCGAGATATCCGACGACCTTATCGCCTACACCGCCCCCGCTGCGGTCAAGAACCTTACCGCGGCAGCTATCGACGGCGGCGTCAAGCTCGGCTGGAACGCAGTTCCGAACGCCGACAAGTACATCATCTACCGCAAGAACAGCACCGATTACACGAAGATCGGCGTGGTTTCGGGCACGGCGGTCAACATCAAGATCGGCGGCAGCGCCGTAAGACAGTATTGCGTGGCTGCTATCAAGGTGCAGAACGGCAAGGATTATATCGGCGCTACGAGCAATGTGGTAACGGCTTCGGGTACAGGAATCGGCACGCCCAAGATCACCTCGGGCAGCTATGCGAACGGTTCGATAACGCTTACCTGGACGAAGGCTGACAAGGCTTCGGGTTACAGAATTTACAAGTACGACGCGGCTTCCAACACCTACAAGTCTGTCAAGACCCTGAGCGGCGGCGACACGACAACCTACACGATACTCAATATCGCGAGCGGCAGCAAGGAGACCTTCAAGATCAAGGCTTTCATGCGCGACGGCACAGAGGTCAAGTGGGGCAGCGCAAGCACGGCGTTCTCGGTAAAGACCACCGCTCCGCTTGCGGCTCCGACGGGGCTTGAAGCGATCGCCACCAACGCGATAGTGAAGCTCCAGTGGAACGCGGTCAGCGGCGCTGATTCGTACAACATCTACGAGGTCAGCGGCTCGAACTATACTCTTATCGGCGAAAGCACGACGAATTCCGCGACCGTAAACACGGGTGCGGGCAACGGCAAGAGCTTCGCGGTAAGCGCGGTATCCGGCACCGGCTCGTCGAAGACCTCGGGCGCTTACAGCTCGCTTGCGACTGTTGCGAAAGTTCCCGACACGCCTGTTATCTCGACGATAAACAACACGGCGAACTCGGTGAAGCTTAGCTGGACTATCCCGAGCGGCGCTTCGGGCGTAAGAATCTACCTGTACAATCCTACCAAGAACACATACGTTTCGATAAAGACGCTTTCCAACAAGAAGAACGTACTGACGATCAAGAATCTTTCGGCGGGCTCGTCCTACAAATTCAAGGCGAAGGCGTACATCAGAACATCAACGGGCTTAACGTGGGGCAAGGCGTCAAACGCCTACACCGCATACACGCTGAGCTGATAATCGACCTTATAAAAAGACCGCAGAGGCACACAAAACCTCTGCGGTTGTTTTTTAGATATAAGATAATAGATATAAGATAAAAGATATAAGATAAGAGATATTTTTTTACTATAAATGAGCATTTGTTGGGCTAATAATTCACAACAATTGGATTTAATATGTAGGGGCGCACCTATGTGTGCGCCCGTTTGTAGACATCGCGCCCATTTGAGAACAATGTGCCTATCCGCGGGCGCACACATAGGTGCGCCCCTACATATAAATCGCCCCCGAAAATATTTGTAGGGTCAACGGCGGGGGCAATGGCACGAACAAGTTCGTGCAGCCGCCCTACATGGCTTTGCGGTTCAAAATATCTTTTATCTATTATCTTTTATCTTTTATCTTCTTAAGATGATGCTAACAGCTCGGGCGAAATGACATAGTACGTCACTCCGCTGTCGATGAATGTGCCTTTCATGTATCTTGAATAACTGTCGCTGTTCAGCGCGGGCGGCGGCGAAAGCTCTTCTGTCTCGATTATGCCCGTTACTTCGTCCACCAACACCGCACAGATCTCGTACCGCCCGCTCATTCCCGATGACGGGTCGAGCCGCGAGAGTATGCAGCACGAACGCTCACCCGTGACCCGCTCGCCTATCCCGAAACGCTTCGCCGTGTCTATCACGGGCATGGCTTCGCCGTCGATCGCCGCCGTACCGGGCATATACGGCGGAAACCCCGGGGCGGGGCTTATCTCCGCGTCAGCCGACGCGACTATCCTCAGTACGTCGGCGAACTCCGCCGCAAAACTTGATCCCGCCGTCTTGAATGTAAGATATCTGCTCACTTTTCGTCACGTCCATTCTTTAAGCTTATGCTTTATCTCGGCGGCGATGTTCTCCAAAGCGCTCTGCCGACACACACCGCCCATGTCGTATGCCGCCTTCGGCATACCGTATACAACGCACGATTTTTTGTCCTGACCTATCGTGAAAGCCCCGCGCTCGCGCAGCCTTGCCATGCCTATCGCGCCGTCCGAGCCCATGCCCGTCAGCAGAACGGCTATCGTTTTCTTCGGTTCGAGAGTCGCCGCCGAAAGAAACAGCGCGTCTACCGAGGGACAATGCCCCGATATCCTCTCGCCGTCGCTGACACGCGCCACATAGCCCGCGCCGTCCGATTGCAGCCGCAGATGCTTCGCGCCCTGAGCTATTATAACGCAGCCAGCCGTTAGCCGCTGACCGTCCTTAGCTTCGCAGACGCTTATGTGCAGCTCTTTCGTAAGCCGCTTGGCATACATTGCCGTGTAGCCGCCGAGCATATGCACCGCCGCCGCTATCGGGGGACGGTCGCTCACCTGAGCAAGCCCCGCCAGTACCACGGGGAGAGCCTCCGTGCTGCCCGTAGAGCCGCCTATCACGATGAGCCGCCTGTCGCCGTCCGCTGCGGAAGCGCTCTGCCGCCGCATTTTGTAATTGGTGCCGCCGCAGCATATCTCCCGCAGGTTGAGCGCGTTTTTGAACACCTGCGTCAGCCGCGTGCGGTAATTGGCAACGCCCGTTCCGTCGGGGGGAACGATAACGTCCGCCGCCCCCGAAAGCAGCAGCTCGCCGCGGTCGGCTTCGGCGGGAACGAGGGCTATCACGGGCACGGCGTACTGCGGGATAAGCCGCCGCAGAAATTTGGCTCTGCCGCCGCCCGGGAGCTCGCTTGCGAGTATTATAATATCGGGCTTGTACTTGCTGACTGCCGCCGCCGCGGAATAGGCGTCGGTCGCTTCGCCGCAGACCTCGAAATCCTCCATACCCGCGATTATCCGTCCGAGAAGCTCGTTCAGCAGCCGCGAGGGGTCAACTATCAGCACCGATCTCCTGCCAGAGTCTTTGTTCAGCATTTTTCTCACCACACCTCCGAAAAGAAGATAAAAGATATGAGATAAAAGATAAAAGATATGAAATAAAAGATATAAGATATGAGATAAAAGATATAAGATATGAGATATAAGATAAAAGATTTGAGATATGAGATATAGTAAACGACATTATTGTTTAGAAATTAATTGTATGTTGATTTTGTAGGGTGGCTGCACGAATAAATTCGTGCCATTGCCCCCACCTGTCACACGATTGGAACAATAATTTGGCAGGACAGGTCGGGGCAATGGCACGAACTACGTTCGTGCAGCGACCCTACACAGTCAAAGTGTGAATTAACATATATTGTTAGGGGAACCCTACAATATTTGTGATATAGGTGCAATTATTGAATGGACAAGCACACACAATGCACGGTCAAAAAATATCTTATATCTTTTATATTATCTTTTATCTTTTATCTATTTATCTCGTTTGTACACCGCCGCCTGTTCGCGGATGTAGGGCGTGTCGGGGGGCATGGCTTCGGCGTGACCGATGTAGAGATAGCCGCCCGGGTTCGTCGCCGCGTAGAAACGCCTTATCAGCTGCGAGCAGGTGTCCTTGTCGAAATATATCATCACGTTCCGACAGACGATAAGGTCGAATTTCTTCTTGAACGCTATCGGCTGCATGAGATTGTGATACTTGAACACCACCTGCGAGCGCAGACGCTCGTTCACCGTGTAGAAGCCGTTTTTCTCGGTGAAGTATTTGGCTTTCCACTGCGGGGGCATTACCTGCATCGCGGCTTCGGCGTACAGCCCCGTTTTCGCCGCGATAAGCGCGTTCCGCGATACGTCGGTGGCGAGTATCCGCCTGTCGCAGGCAGAGCCGCCGTGACCCTCGAAGTAGTCCTCCATGCAGGCGGCGAAGGTGTAAGCCTCGTTGCCGAAGGAACACCCCGCACTCCAGATGCACAGCTCGCCCGCGGCTATGCGGTTCTTCATCGCGGGGAGAAAAGTATGCATGAAATGGTCGTAATGCTCCTGTTCGCGGAGGAAATAGGTATAGTTTGTGGTAAGGCGGTTGATGAGGTTAGCCGCTTCTTCCTCGCCGCCGTCGTAGATGGTGCGGAGGTATTCGGTAAAGCTTCCGAAGCCTCTGTCCATCAGGTAGTTGACAAGTCGGCTCTCGACCATAGCCTTGCGCCCTGTAAGGTCAAGCCCGAACTTGTTCTTTACAAATTTAGCCAAACGGACGAAATCCGCGTCGGAGAGCGGTTCGGGTCGTTGTCCGAGAAAGCCGCCGTCCCGTTCAATGCCTATCCAGTCCATTACTAATGTCTCATCTCCTTCGATGATCGTCGTGTGTGTCGGTTTTTCCCGAAGTATATTGATATCAGTCGTCAGTCGTCGGTGAAGCGTATCTTTTCGGGGTCGTATGAGCTTGCGTATGAATAAAAAGCTTCGAGGTCGAAAGGGCAAAAAAAGATTTGAGCGTAAAAACGTTGAGAGTTGGGAAAGGTTCGGAACATTCGGCATACCGGGATACAGATAGAGATGAATACAAAGATATTAAAGAACACCTTGCAAACGAGCAGTCCGACAACTCCGACACGCTCCCCTAAGTACAATTATTTACATGAGCTGAGTTGAAAAACGCTGTAATAACGTTTAGTATTAACTCCGACACAATATGAGCTGAGTTGATTTCGGTTTACTCCGCTCACTTAATCCCTTTTACTCCGCTCTTTTGCGAACGGAGTTGGAAACTGCGGTATAGCGTAAGATTTTCAACTTCGCTCACGAAAAATAATTATCTGTGCCATGAAAGCAAATAAACGCTCTTGACGGGCGGTATGCAAAAATATGAAATATATTAACGGACAGTTTTGATAATGGGTCACTCCGACGAACTTCCCTAAGTACAATTTTAAAAATATCTCTTTGGAGAAAACGCTGTAATTACGCGGGGTTTACAAACAGATACTAAAATATCACTTTGGCAGATACGCTCAAAGAGATATTTTAAGCCCCTCAAAGAGATATTATGGTATCACTTTGATAAAACGACGGTATACTGCGCTTTTTCTCAAAGAGATATTTTAAAATAATTATCTGTGCCATTCGGGGGAATGGCACCGCCATTCCTGCAAATGGCACCGCCATGAAAGCAAATAAACGCTCTTGACGTGCGGTATGCAAAAATATGAAATCTACGGTCACAGCGAACAATGCAGCCGCCGCCTTAACTATTCACTATCTTTTATCTCTTATCTTTTATCTTTTATCTTTTAACAGCTTTTGCGGGTCGATAAGCGTTATCCTCTCCCCGACGTCCATGATTATCCCCGCCGCTGCACTGTCGCCGCCGAACGTCATGTAATCCTTCGCCGTGTACGTCACCGACGTGACCACCATGTCCGTTTTGACCGCCGCCGTTACCCCGTCGTGCGATATCACCATGAAGGTCTCTTTCCCCGTCGGCTCGGCGTCCTCAAACCCCAGCCGCCTGCGGAAATCTATTACGGGTATCACCTCGCCGCGCAGATTTATTACGCCCGGTATGTGCCGCGGCAGCCCCGGTATCGGCGTGACCTCCGTCGCTGTCATTATCTCTGTTATGGTCTCTATCCCGAAGGCGTATAAGCCGCCCTCCGAACGGAACGTCACCGCCGTCCATGTCGCTTCGGTCTCGGCCGCTTTTTTCTCAGCCAACGTCAGTCACCGCCTTTCATTATCTCGGCAGGGTCCATCACGATGAGTATGCTGCCGTCGCCCAGAACGCTTGTTCCCGCAAAGCCGCGCTCCTTCAAGCCAAACGCCGAAAGGTACGGCGAAAACGGCTTCACCACAAGCTGCATATCCTCCGTCAGAGCGTCCGCAAATAACGCCGCAGCACCCCTGCCGCTCTTGACTATCATCATTATGCCCTTCGTCAGGTCGGTCTCGGCGCTCTCGATGCCGAAATGTCTGCCCAAACGTATCACGCGGTAGAGCTTGTTTTCGCCGCGCCGCTGTACGAACTCGCTGTTATTGCCGACGTCGGGGGAAACGATTATCTGCTCGCGGTCGGCGCGGAAGGCTTCGACCATCGTCTGAACGGGTATCGCGAACTCCTGCCCGCCCAGCATAACGCCCATGCAGTCGCTTATCGAAAGCGACATCGGCACACGAATGGTGAACACCGAGCCTTTCCCGAGCTTCGAGTTGACAAGCAGCTTTCCGCCGACCTTTTCGAGGTTCTTCTTAACTACGTCCATGCCCACGCCGCGCCCCGAATACTCCGTGACTTCGGTGTTCGTCGAGAATCCCGCCGCCATGATGAGGTCAAAACAGTCCTGCTCGGTGTATTCGCTCTCGGGCTTGGTAAGTATTCCCTTTTCGCGCCCCTTTTCGAGAAGCTTTCTTGCGTCCATGCCGTAGCCGTTGTCGGTTATCGTGATGACCGCGTCGCCCGAGTCGTAGAACGCCGAAAGCGTTACGGTCGGCTCTTCGGTCTTGCCGCTCTTCCTGCGGTCTTCGGGCGTTTCTATGCCGTGGTCTACGGCGTTTCGCACAAGGTGCATCAGCGGGTCGCCCAGCATATCCGCCACCGATTTATCGACTTCGGTGGCGTCGCCCTCCATGACGAGCTTCACGCCTTTTCCGAGCGTCTTGTTCATGTCGCGGACGATGCGGTTCATCTTCGAGAACGCGCCGCTGACGGGCACCATTCGCACCGCCATAACGTTGTCCTGCAATTCGTCCGAGAGCTTTTTGAGCTCACGCGCCGCCTTGTCGAGCTCGGGGTCGCGTTTGCGCTGTTCGGTCATGTATTTGTTGTGCAGAACGCCCGATTCGGCGATGACAAGCTCCTGCGTCAGCCGCATAAGCCTGTCGAGCTTTTCGAGCTTTACCGATATCATAGCGCCGGCACCCTTATCTTCCTGATGAGCGGGAGCTTTTTTCTGCTGTGCGGGCGCCGATTTTGCTTCGTCGGGCTTGGGCTTTTCGGGCGCGGATTTTGCCGCAGACTGTGCGGGTGCGGAAGGCTTCGCGGGTGCGGAAGGCTTTGCGGGAGAGGGCTTTGCGTTAGCCGCGGGCTTCTGCACGGGCTCGGCGCTCTCGACATTAAGCCCCGCCTTAAGGTGAGCGAGCACCTCGTCGGGCTTGTCGGTCTGAATTTTGATTATGAAGCCGTTTGCCGCTATC
>JAILFF010000228.1 GCA_024697705.1 Ruminococcus sp. | reverse complement strand
TACTTTTAATCGGCTTATCCTCGCTTCCAAATCGCCGATAGAAACTATGTGATGTTTGTTGATGACCGATAGCTGCGCGGAGAGCTGATAAACGTCAAGATCATTATCAGCGGAGTATTCCGCTGTTACGATGTACTTGCGAGGGACTTTCTTATGCTGCTCGGCAAGAACGCGAACATCTCCGAGAACAGCAGAATAGGCTGCCCATAGCAGAGAATCCTTGTCATGTGTTTGCGTTTCACCCGTACCTATATCTTTGTATCGTATTCGGATATTCAGGCTATCTTCGGTACTCTGAAAACAAAGCTCGATGACGTAGAGGAAGCTGTCTACATGGCTATGTGTGATAAAATAAAAAGAGACGGAAAGGACGTACCACAATGATTGATGCGATGTACAATTACAGACAGGGCGATATTCACGTTGCTGAGTTCTCCGATGAGTTTAACAAGCTCCGCATACCGTTTGAAAATTCTCTGAACGAGGAGCAGATTGATGTGTTCCACAAGATACTCGACTGTGTGAGCGATACTGCCGCCGTTGAGATGAGAGCTGCGTACAAGGTCGGCTTCAAAGACGGTGTGGCTCTGATGAGAGAGATTCAGGAATAAACACATAAAACAAGAGATATGTTCTTCGTGATAGAGAACATATCTCTTGTTCTGTTTTAACATTCCCCAAAAATCAAGCTGCCCAGTCCACAAAGCAAAGCTGCCCGTCCCTGATAGGCGGTTTAAGATGCTCGGATAAACCTTGCTTGCGATCTCGGAAAGCATAGAGCTCCCGGAAGCAAGCATACCATAGGTCATATCGCAGACAAATTTCATTTCCGGTCTGTTAAAGCCTTTGCAAATTTTCTTTGAATAATTGCAGATACCCCTTTTCAAATTGCTGTTGGTTGTGCTATAATTGATCATAGTGCAATGCGCTCCTTTGTTATGGTGGTTTTGTGGTTATTATCATTATATCACATTGGAGCTGTCATTGCACTATTTTTTGTAAATTTCGTTTTTTTCAGCTCAAAAATGCTGCATTGGCAGGGGGGCAGAGATTTTTTATGAAGTGGTTTGGGGAAAGTTAATAGTATTACGAATAAAGCGGAGAAACCTCAAAGGCTCCCCGCTCCGTTAATAGCTTTTCCCGCGAAAACAGATATATGCCGCTCAGAAAATCGCCCTCATCTGATACCACTCGACCCCGCCTATCACCGAACCCGCCGATACGCCCTCGTTCACAAAGCCGAATTTCTCGTAATAATGTATCAGCGCCTCTTTGCAGGTGAGCACCGCGCCCTTTCTGCCTTCGGCTTTCGCTAAGCGCAGAAACTCGTTCATGAGCGTCTGCGCGTAACCCCTGCGGCGGTACTCGGGCAGGGTGTTCAGCCCGAATATCATCTGCCACCCGCCGCTTTCGTCGTGAAGGGTGGGGTCGGAATACATCTCGTCGGTGAGGTCGGGCAGGTCGGTCACGAAGCCGTCTATAAACGAGACCACCTTCCCGCCCTCATCGCAAAGCAGCAGAAAATGCTGCGGATAGATCTCTAACCGCCCGCGAAACTGCTCCCGCCCAGCCGCCTGCTCGGGAGGGAAACAGATGCTTTCTATCGCGGCGAGCTCGTCGAGGTCAGCTATTGTCGCCTTACGCGATCTCACGGTTACACCCCTTTCCCTCTGTCAGCACGCCGCCGTCCATGCGGTAAATAACGTCCGCGTAGGCGGCTGCTGACTGTTCGTGCGTCACCACTACAACCGCCTTCCCGCCCTCTGCCGTCCTTTTCAGCAGATCGAGAACGAGCCGTGTGTTCTCGTCGTCGAGGTCGTTTGTCGGCTCGTCGGCGAATATGACGGCAGGCTTGTTTATCAGCGCCCTCGCCACCGCAAGCCTGCGAAGCTCCCCGCCCGAAAGCTCGTTGGGATAGGCGTTCCTAAGTTCCGTAAGCCCGACGATGTCGAGCAGCCGCTCGGCTTCCGCGGCGCTTTCATCACCGATAAGTGACGCGGGCAGCAGGACGTTTTCCTCTACCGTAAGCACCGAAAGAGCGCTCTGCCCCTGCGGGATATAGCCGATATTTCTGCTGCGAAAGCGTGAAAGCTCCCCGTCCGCGAGCGAGAAAATGTCCTTGCCGTCGAAGAGCACCCTGCCCTCAGTCGGTCTGACAAGCCCCGAAAGGATATTCAGAAGCGTGGTCTTTCCGCTGCCCGACCGCCCGAACACGACAGTCAGCCTGCCGCTTTCGAGCTCTATGTCCGTTTCCCGCAGGGCAGAGACCGTCCGTCCCGACCTGCCTTTTTTCGTGTAGCTTTTTCTTAGATTTTCGGCGCGTATGAGCATTTCAGTCACCCTCTCTCAGAATATTTCCCGTGTCGGCGCGGCTCAGCCTGTACGCCGAATATGCCGACGAAAGCGCCCCCGTTATCAGCACCGCGGCGGCAGCAGTGAGCGCGTAGCCCGTGCTTGCCGCGGCGTTCGGCGAAAGATAGGGCAGACCCGTGCGCTGCTCGATAAGTCTGCCGAAGGGGAACACCGTCAGCGCCGTGACGATAAGCCCCGCAGCGATACCCGCCGCGCATATCATGCCGCTTTCGGAAAGCACCTCCGCGCCCAGCTGCCTGCGGGAAAAGCCTATCGTCCGAAGCACCGCGAATTCTCTCCTGCGAACGCCCGCAAGCACCGAGAACGCAGCCGTCATGATGACCGCCGCAAGCACCCACACCGCGATCCTTGCCGCGTTTATGCCGCCCGATATCGCAGAGAGCCTGTCGGCAGTATCAGTTATCATCGAGCGGGTTCGGACAGCCTCCACTCCGTCAACGGTAAGGTTTATGTTCCCCGCGACCTCCGCGATGTCATAGCCGTCCTTTACTTTAATGTATACCGAAGAGATAACGTCGTCGGGGCTTTGCTTCGCGAGAACTCCTATCCCCTTTTCCTGCGAGGCACGGATAAGCGTGCGGACGGTGTCGTTCGTCGTGTATATCGCCGTGTCGAGCCCCGTGCCCGTCGCGTCCAGCTTACCTACCGCTTTGCACTCAACGCCGTAGAGCTTCAAGGAGTGCCCCACCTGCGTCGAAAGCGACGAGCCGACGATTATCTCGTTCTCGCCGAGGGTGTCGCTGTAAGTCTCCTTGAGCCAGGGCTTTATGGTGAAGTCCGTCGCCTCGTCGAAGCCGATTATCTGCACCTGCACCGAGCAGCACTCGGCGTTCGCGGACACGAGGAAATACTGCGCCGAGGTGAGCTCCACCCCATCGACTGCGGCTATCCTTTCCCGCAGAGACTTGTCCATGTAGAAATAGGCGGGCGTGCCTTGCAGCAGGATATTTTCAAGCTCGATCTTCGCTTCCGCTTCCTCCGGTACGACGATGATGTCCGCGCCCAGCCGCTTTTCAAGGCTTTCAAGCCCGTTTTGCAGACTTGCCGAAGCCACCGAGCCCCCGAACAGCGCAGCCGTCATGAAGGCGGCGATAAGTACCAGCGCCGCCGTGCGGAAGGGCTTTTTCAGAAGATTTTTAAGCGGCAGCTTTTTCCGTAACATATACGCTCCTGTCTGTCTTTCTGATGGTGATAAAAGCGTCCGCTCCCGACACCGCAGCGGATATCACCGCCAGAATAATGACTGCTGGCTTGAATATCGTATGGCAGCGCATAGTTTCCATCATGCAGAGATTTATGATGGTGCCGGGTATCAGCGCCGCGGCAGCCGAAAGCAAAAACTGCGTCACCGCGATACCTGCTCTTACGCCATTGTCGCGGGTAAAAAGTCTGATAAGCGCGGAAATTATCAGAAGCACTCCGATAAGCGTAACGGCGTTCTGCGCCCAGTGGCAAGCCATATATTTTCCCTCGTGTTCTCCGCAGGCGGCGAATACCGATACGGAGCCTGCCGTCAATACTGCGGAAGCCAAAAGCTCCGCGATCCCGAATATGTTTTCCTTGATCTTCATTTTTCATTCTCCTTAAAATTTAATAGTAATAAGCGTTTTCTTCTGTTTGAAGAAGACGAGCAGCTTTGCGAGTATCTTTTATCTTATATCTTTTATCTATATTACGTATTCGGGCTGCGGCTCTGCCTGCGCAAGCTCGAAGAATTGCAGTATCGAACGGCGCATGGCGAGGAATTCCCCGCCGCCGCGGTGTCTCGGGCGGGGCAGGTCAACGTCTATGACGCGGCTTATCTTGCCCGGACGGGGCGTCATTATGACAATGCGGTCGCTAAGATAGATAGCCTCGTCGATATCGTGGGTGACGAGTATCATCGTTATGCCGTTTTCCTTCCACAGCTCCAGCAGCTTGTCCTGCAAGTCTGCGCGGGTGAAGGAGTCGAGAGCTCCCATCGGCTCGTCGAGCAGCAGCGCCTTCGGCTCGTTTATGAGGGCTCGGGCTATAGCCACGCGCTGCGCCATGCCGCCCGATATCTGGTGCGGATAGGATTTCTCGAAGCCGTTAAGCCCCACCATCGAGATGTATTTCCCTATCTTGTCCCTGTTCTGCTTGAATACCCTGCGGGCTTTCAGACCGTAGGCGATGTTGTTTTCGACGGTCAGCCAGGGGAACAGGCTTCCCTGCTGGAAAACGTAGCCCCGCTCGGGGGAAACGTCGGTTATGCGGGTATCGTCTATCGTCAGCGTCCCCGACTGCGGCTTATCAAGCCCCGCAATAAGGCGCAGAAGCGTGGTCTTTCCGCAGCCCGAAGGACCTATTATCGAGATAAATTCTCCGGGGCGTATGTCAAGAGATACGTCGTTAAGGGCGTTGACCTGGTTGCCGTCGGTGTCGGTATAAACTCTGTTTACGTTTGATATGCCTATCGTGCTGCTCATTTTTTCAGCACCCCTTCCTGCCAGCGGAGCGTGCGCCTGCGAATAAGTCCGATAAAATAGTTTATCAGCGAGAAAAGCACCGCCATTATCACTATCGCGGCGAGCACCTTGTAATAGGCGCTCCACACCTTTGACTGATTGATGTAGTAGCCCAATCCCCCGGGCTGACCGAGCATCTCGCTCATGACCAGCGTGGTGAACGCCATTGCGTTAGCCGAACCGATACCCGTGAATATATCGGGCATCGCATGAGGAATAGCCACATGGAAGATAAGATCGAGCTGCGAGCTGCCGAGTATCCTTGCGGCTTCGTAGTTCTGCTTGGGCGTGGATTGTATGCCCTGCGCCGTGAGGAACGCTATCTGGAACCACGCGCAAATAACTATCAGGAACACCGCCGCCGTGAAAGAAGTCGGCAGCAGCGTGAGCGCAAAGGGCATCCACGCCACGGCGGGTACCACGCCCGATATTTTCAGCACCGGGAACACCCAGTAATTCACCTTCGGAAACCAGCCGATGAGTATGCCCGTACCCACGCCGAGAAGCACTCCGCAGGAAAATCCGCAGGCGTAAAGCCTCAGCGAATACAGGGTGTTCTGCACGACGTAAGCGCCGTCAGCAAGGTAAGTCTCTATCACCTGCGCGGGACCCGGAAAGAACGGCTGCGGGAATATTTGCAGCTTCGTCCCGCCGATGTCCCACACCGCGAGAGCTATTCCCAGAGCGAAACGGAACGCAGCACTCCTGCAATACTTCTTACGCTTGTCCTTGTCGTTCAGCGACGCAAGACCGATCCCGAGAAATACGAGTATCAGCGCGAAGAGTACGAAGATATACGCGTCGTTGATATCAAGGCTCAGCTGCAAGCCGAAAGCGCTTATTATGTATGTCTTGAATTCCACCTCCGCCTTCTGCGGGAACACGATATTGACGATTATCGCGGCAATGAAGCCCGCCACGGTAAAAAGCGTTTTCAGGGCATAGTACCCGTTATGTTTATAGCCCCATTTCACACCGGTCTTTTCCGCGGGCTTTTCATTGGCGGCGGCGTTCTGCAAGCCGCCTTTCAGAGCGATCTGTCCGTTCATATTATTCTCTCCTGTTCAAAGCAAGGGGGCGGCAGATGACCGTCCCCCGCTGTTATGAGGTGTATTTTATTATGGCTTAGTTAACATCTACCTTCTGATAGATCTTCTGTGCGAACTCCTCGGGAGGCGTTTCGAGATAGCCTATCTGCGAGAGACCGTTCACGAAGTATTTTACGTCGTCCTCAACGTGCTTGTCCCAGCTGTCGTCGTGCTCCGCAGCCGAAGGATAACCGTAGCTCTTGACCAGCTTGACCGCAAGCTCCTTGTCCTCTATTGAAGCGTAATTCTTGTTGACGATTATATCAACGGTCTGCTCGGGATTCTCGTATATCCACTCCTGAGCCTTTCTGTAAGCCCTGAGCAGAGCCGCCACCTCGTCGGGGTTCTCGTTCAGAACCTTTGTGGAGGCATATAGGAAGCAGCAGAAGTGGTCGGCGAAGTATTCGTCCGTTCCGAGGTCGAAGATTATCTTCACATCGCCCGCCTTCTCGTGTATAGAACCGAGCGGATCCCACATCGCCGCTACGTCTATCTCGCCGCTTTCGAGAGCCGCGAATTCAAGGTTGCCGTCAGAGAAAGGCAGGAAGGTCACTTCTCCCTTAGCGGGGTCTGCCGAGATGCCCGCGTTTTCGAGCCAAAGTGAAGCCACCTGATGAGGAGTGCCGCCTATCTCGTCAACGCCTATCTTCTTGCCCTTCAAGTCCTCGACGGTCTTGATATCCGAATCGGGCTTTACTGCGAACTTTATACAGCCCTCGTGCAGACCGTCAACTACCTTTACGTCAATGCCGTTCTCGATAGAGGGGAAGAACTGGAAATCTCCGTTTACTATTGGTATCGTGCCGTTGTTGAGCCCTATCTTTCTCGTTTCAAAATCGGCTGAGATAAGGTTCACGTCGAATCCCTGCTCGGCAAAATAGCCGTTCTCATACGCTATGTATATCGGCGCGCCGCAGAGTGCCCCGTCCTTGCCGGGAATGTCGATCTTACCGTATTTGAACTCGCCGCTCTGTTCTGCGGGTGTGCTCTCGGCAACGTTTTCAGCCTGAGCCGATGTCGTTTCGGCATTGGAATTATTATCCGCCGGTGCCTCGCTTACCGCGCAGGAAGCGAAAGTCAGTGCAGCGAGCGCTGCCGCAATAAAGCTCATTTTCTTTTTCATTTTACATTACTCCTTATAATATTGTTATTATTCATCATTACGTTTGCGTATCATTGCCGCCGCTGCCGAAGCCGTCAGCAGCATCAGCAGTACCGTGCCGCCTGCTTCGCGCACCCTGCTTCCGCCGGTGCGGGGATTGTCGCTGCCGACAGGGTCTGCCGAAGCACTTTGCGGAACCGCTGCACCTGCTTTATCCGTTTTTGTATCGGGCGTGGGTGAAGCGCTGACGGTCTGAGTGCTCGGTGCGATCTCCGCAGAGCTTTTTATGCCCAAGTCCGACTGAGCGCCGCCGGTATTTGCAGCTGATGAAACTACCGGTGCCGGCTTAGCATTTGTAGCCGAGTTTGTTTTATCTGCGGAGCCATCACCCGATCCGCTGTCTGCTTTTGAATCGTGATCGGTATGCTTATCGGTATCGGCAGCCGAAACATCGTCATGGTGAGTTTGCCCTTCGGAGGCGCCTCCCGTCTTTGCGTCCGGGTCGGGCTTGCCGTCGGCTGTAACGTGTATATAGTTATGATGGCAGCCCGAGCCCATCCAGCAGGTAAACAGGATATCTCCCGTTTCCTTGGGCGTAAATCCGTAAACAAAATTCTTTCCTGTTTCAAGCGTCAGATGACCCTCTTCCTTGTTGTGGGTATCGGTTCCCCAGCCGAGACCGGGTATCTTGATCGTTTTGGCGCAGCCGTTAAGAGCCGTGCCTTCCGGAACATTTACATACCACTTCACGGGAACACCGACCT
This sequence comes from Ruminococcus sp., assembly GCA_024697705.1. GTDB lineage: Bacteria > Bacillota > Clostridia > Oscillospirales > Ruminococcaceae > YE71. The sequence goes on along the minus strand of JAILFF010000228.1, from coordinate 5,254 downwards.
TGACGGTGATGTTGCCTGTCCAGAGCTCGCTGTATTCCGTAACGATGACCTGTTCCTCCTGATCTTTCCGAGCGTCAGCCGTGCCGCTGCTTTCGGAAGGCTTGCCTGCGGCAGTTCCCGACGCGGATTCTGTCTCATTCTTATTATCGGAGGTATTGTCGCCGTCCTGCCCGGACGATCTATCATCGTTGCTTTCGTCTTTTTTCTCCGTTTCTTCTTCGGAAGCGTCAGCCGCGGGGTTTACCGCTTCAAGAATAAATTTGTTCTCTCCCGCGCTCTTTCCCGAGGTTCCCTTCGTTACGACTACGATGGTGTATTCCTTGCTTTCGTCAAGCCCCTCGAGAGTCGCGGGGCTTTCGGCGACGGTCGTCTTTTTCCTCGTGCCGTCCTCGGCTGTCGCAGTAACGGTGTAGCCCACGATAGACGAGCCTTCGGGCGCTTCGGGCGCTCTGAAGCTGACTGTCGCTTTGTCGCCTTCCCTTACCGCGCTGATCTCCGTGGGGTCGGCGGGCTTGGGTACGGAATAAGTGCCGTCCTCGGTCACATGGATATAGTTGTAATGGCAGCCCGAGCCCATCCAGCAGGTGAAGAGGATATCCCCCGTTTCGGTCGGCGTGAACTCGTAGATGAAATTCTCGCCCTTTTGCAGAACGATGTGTCCCTCTTCCTTGTTGTGAGTGTCGGTGCCGAAGCCGAGCCCGGGTATCTTTACCGTAGCGCCGCAGCCTTTCGGTTCGGTGTCCTCGGGCACGGTGACGTACCACTTCACGGGCACTCCCACCTTAACGGCGATATCCGTGCTCGTCCAAAGGTTTGCGTACTCGGTGACGAGCGCCTGTGTTTCCTCTGCGCCCGCCCTTACGGGTGCCGCGCACATCGCAATTATCATCAGCACGAACACCGACAATACCGCGAGACCTTTTCCGTTTAATACTTTTTCCTTCATACTTTTCTACTCAGCTTTCCTCAATTGATATGACCTTAATCACGTTGTTCTCCCACGTACCCGTCACGGAAACGAACAGCCCGTCCTGCCTTTGGGTAATGTTCAGATAATCCCAAGCCAGCTTCTGCCCGTTTTCATCGAACATATAAAACACCCACGAGCCGTCCGTCTGCCGTATATCCAGCCCATAGCCGCTTTCACGGCATTCCTTCATGAACATACAGGGCGTGTCATGCAGCGGCGGGTCCTCGAAGTCGCTGCAATCCTCGTCGATGAGCACGCCGTAGAAGGTGTCATATGCGGGGGCTGCTTCGGGCGGTTCCTCGGCGGTGGTTTCCGACTGCACGGTCTGCAATTCGGTGCTTGTGACGGTCTCGGTGATCGCCGTCGTCGTGACGACCTGCGTCTGCGAAGCTGTCTGTTCGGGCTCTGCCGACGCGGGCGAAGAAGTCTCTGCCGACCCCGCCGAGGTTGGACCCGTCGGACTTGTGACCGTTTCGGACGAAAGCGTTTCCCGCTTTTCCGAAATGCTGCTTCTAACATCGGCTCCGCACCCTGCCAGCACAATCGCCGCCGCGAGCACCTGACAGAGCAGTATCTTTTTCATATCCTTCCTGTCCTTTCCTATAAGCGATTTTTATCGCCGCTATAAATTATTTTTATCTATCTGCTTTGTTTCATCGAATATATTTATACCACAAAATGCAGACCGCGTCAACGAAAAAACAGGATAACGTTATCACCGCTTCCTGCCTGCTCCCGATATTTTTTGATAAAATATGAAATATCCAATACTCTGTCGTGAAATTCGTCTGCCCGACGCAGCAAACTTGTGAACGTAATATCAATGACCGCGTTTTGGTGACGACGTTATCCGCCCGTTACGGCAGAATAGCGCACGAAAGCAGGAGCAAAATGCTCGCAGGCAAGGCGATACATAAATTCTCACGGCAACGTTATCATTAAATGCAAAATAAAAGTCTCTCCTCCGCTGTGCGCAAAGGAGAGGCTCCGTTATATTTTTTGTTCTTCCGGACACTGAGATCACCGTAAATACAATATCCCTTAGTCAAATAAGTTATTTTGGAAAATTGGAGAAAACCGCGTAATACCGTCGCTTTTACGATATTCCACCGTTTGGAAAATCGGTGATGTTATATTGGAAAATGCAGTTTTGAGAGCCACGCTGTTATCGTTTTTCCAAAATAACAATCAGCCGTGGAAAATCGCAAAGTGTACGTTATTACACGATTTTTCTCGATTTTCCAAAATAAGAAATTGTTCTTGGGGCTAAGTTGTATCTTCGATAAGCCGTATCATTCCCTGTTCCTCACCCTGCTGATATTCCGCTCGAATTCTCCGCTGTCGAGCCATTCGGTCAGGAAATACTGCTCCAGCATCGGCACGGTGCAGGAATAGAAGCCCACCGTCCGCTCGTACACGCTGCGAAGCGCCTCGGGGAGTATCATGTACCCCGCACGCAGCGAGGGCGCGATGGTCTTTGAGAAGGTGTTGATATAGATGACGTTCCCGCCGCTCTGGGCGAAGAGGGTTTCGGGGGCTGTTCCCGTAAGCGAGAATTCCGAGTCGTAGTCGTCCTCGATTATGACGGCGTTCCGCTCCCCCGCCCATGAAAGATACTCCTGCCGCCTTGCCGCCGAAGCCGTGATATGGCTCGGGAAGCTGTTGAAGGGCGTTACGTGAAGTATGCTCGCCTTGCTACGCGCAAGCTCATCGGGGCATATTCCCTCGCCGTCCATCGCAAGCATTTCGCAGACCGCGCCGTTCGCTTCATACACCTCGCGTATCTTCGGGTAGGACGGGGCTTCGAGGGCGACGGTTTTGTCACGCCCGAGCATTTGAATGCAAAGCCCGTAAAGATATTCCGCGCCCGAGCCCACCACTATCTGCGCGGAGGAGACCTTTATGCTCCTGCTTCGCGCAAGGTAGCGGCATATCGCCTCGCGCAGCTCCGCACAGCCGTTGTTGGGCGACTTCATGAGTATCCTCTCGCCGCGGTCGAGAATGACCTTTCTCACCCGCGCCGCCACCGCCGAAAAGGGTATGTTCTCGGCGTGATAATCGTCCGCGTTGTCTGCATGATTTTCCGCAGGCATTTCGGACAAAGGAAAGCTGTGCTCGGGCGCGTACTTCACAAAGCACCCGCTTCTGGAGCGAAGCTCGCACAAGCCCTCGTCGGCAAGCAGCTGAAATGCGTGCTCGGCGGTGATGACGCTCACGCCGCAGTCGCGGGCAAGCTCCCTGCGCGACGGCAGCCGCGAGCCGAAGGGAAAAGCCCCGCCGACTATCATGCCGCGTATCTCAGAATAGATCTGCATATAAAGCGGCACTGCGCTTTCTGTGTCGAGCTTGATGTACATCTGCTCACCTCCCTCAAAGTCCATACATCTATTATATCACGCCGCGAGACTTTTTGCAATCATTCCGAAGAACATTTCATAGACCGTGCTGTCGTCGGTCAGCTCGGGGTGAAACGCCGCAGCAAGCTGATTTCCCTGCCTTACCGCTACAGTCTTTCCGTCATGCACGGCAAGGACTTCCACACGCTCACCCGCTTCGGAAACGTAGGGAGCGCGGATAAACCTCATCGCGATATCCTTTCCCGCAAATATTTCCTCGCAGACGAAGCTCCCCAGCTGCCGCCCGTAGGCGTTGCGCTTCACCGTTATGTCCATCGTGCCGAAGCAGGGCGCCTCGCCGCCGTCGATATCTTTTGCGAGAAGTATCATTCCCGCGCAGGTGCCGAGCACGGGCAAGCCGCTTTCTATTCGCTTTTTCAGCGGCTCAAGCAGCCCCAGCTCGTGCAGCAGCTTTTTCATGACCGTGCTTTCCCCGCCGGGGAGGATAAGCCCGTCGAAATGCCCGTCGATGTCGCGGGGCTGCCTTATCTCAAACGCTTCTGCTCCCGATCTTTCCACAGCCGCGATATGCTCCGCGAACGCGCCCTGCACCGCAAGTACCCCGATACGCATTATTTGCCCCTTTCAGCCATGAGCAGCGCTATTTCCTGCTCGTTTATGCCGACCATCGCTTCGCCCAGCCCCGCCGAAAGCTCCGCAAGAAGCTTCGGGTCATTGTAGTTGGTGACCGCCTTGACGATTGCCGCCGCACGCTTTTTCGGGTCGCCCGACTTGAATATGCCCGAGCCGACAAACACGCCCTCTGCGCCCAGCTGCATCATGAGCGCCGCGTCCGCAGGGGTCGCAACGCCGCCCGCCGCGAAGTTTACTACGGGCAGCCTGCCGCTCTCATGAACCTGCTTCACGAGGTCGAGGGGGACTTCAAGGCGCTTTGCTTCCTCAAAAAGCTCGTCCTCGCGCAGCGAAACAACATGGCGTATCTGCGAGTTCATCATTCTCATGTGGCGCACCGCCTGCACGATATCGCCCGTGCCGGGTTCGCCCTTCGTGCGTATCATCGAAGCGCCCTCGGCTATGCGGCGAAGCGCTTCTCCTAAATCCCTCGCGCCGCAGACGAAGGGCACGCGGAACTGCGTTTTGTCAACGTGGTAAACGTCGTCGGCGGGGGAAAGCACCTCGCTCTCGTCGATGTAGTCTATCTCGATTGCCTCAAGTATCTGCGCCTCGGCAAAGTGACCGATGCGGCACTTCGCCATGACGGGAATGCTCACGGCTTCCTGTATCGAGCGTATCATTGCGGGGTCGCTCATGCGGGAAACACCCCCCGCGGCGCGAATGTCTGCGGGTATACGCTCCAGCGCCATTACCGCGCAGGCGCCCGCTTCCTCGGCTATCCTTGCCTGCTCGGGAGTGGTCACGTCCATTATCACGCCGCCCTTTAACATCTGCGCGAGTTCCTTGTTAAGTCTGTACTGTTCGGTATTGTTCATTGTGATTACCTCGTTTCATATTATTCTGATAGCGTTAGTATAGCATGAAACAAGGCTGCTGCATATATCCAGTTGCGAATTATTTTATATTGCCAGCGAACATAACCCCTGCGGCTGTTTTGCGGCTGTCAGCTTTTTCCTGTGAAAAGACCACCTGATTCACCGATATTTCGCCTGATTCACATATTGTATTTAGCTATAGCAATCCAAGAAAATATCTGCATAAAGATTTCGAGAGAAAAATTCACAGTACAAGGGAAACGACCGCAGGAGGTGGTCTGAACGAAGTTCAGACAGTCGCCCTTCAAGGGAGTTTGACGCAGTAATGTGGAATTTTATCCGAAAGATTTGTGTTGATATTTTCTTGGATTGCTATAAGATAAACGTGAGGTGGTCGCTGTGAAAGCCGCAGGACGTATCGGTGTGATTGTTGCGCA
>JAILFF010000224.1 GCA_024697705.1 Ruminococcus sp. | reverse complement strand
AGCGATTTTCGCAAATGAGTTTCCCCTCCGTTGGGAATGTTCAGAGCCCCGCGCTATTGTTGGACGAAAATCGCTTCGCTCTTTCGTCCAATTAAAATCGGCAATTCTTTTGTTCTCGAACAATTTTGCAGAATCATTATTTTGCGCCTTTTTGTAGGCTTATTTAAGAATTGCCGATTTTATTTTGGTCGGTCAGCTTCTCTTTTTACATATGATTTGCGTTCTTGGTGGGCTTTCGTGGGGGAAACCCTTCTGAAGAAGGGTTCTCCCCCACACCCCCTTCCTAAGACTTTTGGTTCTTGCTCATGCCAGCCCCTTCCTAAGACTTTTATTATGCCCTTGCTTTGCGTTTATCTTTCAGTTTTCTTCCTCCGTCGCGAATTCACTTTCGTGCCTTGTGAAGAAATCCGTTCTCGGCGGCAGGAATTTTAACTTGTGCCCCGCACTTACAAAATGGTTTATCGGCTCGAAGATCGTGTCCCACGACCAGATACGCTCGTCAACTTGCAGATACTCCCTTAACTTCTCCGTGCCGAACGGCGCCATCGGGTGCAGCAGTACCCCCGCTATCCTTATTATATAGAAGACGTTCGCAAGCGCCTGCGCCAAATCTTCGTCCGTCAGCTCGTCAGGCTTCGCTAACGCCTTCGCCATGTACTTGCTGCCGCTCCTGATGTAACTATCGAGAACGTATGTGCATTGGTGGAACGCGAACCTCGACATCTGCCGCTCGTAATCGAGCACCGCCTTCTTGCCCTCTTCAAGGAACTTCTCCTCGGGCTGAACCTCGGGCAGAACGCCGTCAAAACGCTTCTGCAACGTGTAGAACGCCGTGCGGATCATGCGGTTGTAAACGTTCGTCAGTAAGCCGTTCTTCGTTACGGGGTCGGTGAACTTCGGGTCGTTCGTCGGCTCACCGAGCGCCTTCTTCTCGGCTTCCTCTTCGAGAAGCGGCTTGTTGAACGGCTTCGGGAAGAACGACACGCTCTGCTGCCCGAGACCAAACTCCAGCCAGTGCATACGCAGCTGCTCGGGAGTGTAGTAATTCAGCAGCTCGTCAGCCATCGGCGGCTTGATGTCGCCCGAGCTTGAAGCCTTCTTGTTTAAGAAAAGTATGTGGAAGTTCGCCACGATCGTCGGCATTTGCAGCTCGCCTTCGGGCGGGTCGAAGGTCTTTTCCTCCGACGACTGCTGCGCCATCCACATCGCGGGCTCGGCTATACCATAGAAATAGATGTTGTCCTGACCGATGAACTGGTAGACCTGCGCGTCCTTGCTGCACCAGTATTTCTTCCACTCGTCGGCAGGCTTGCCAAGTTTTTCAAGATACGCTTCGGTAAACGAAATAGGCGCCCAGAGCGATTCGGGCCATACCCACACGGTGAGCGGCTCCTCGTCTTCGAGCTGCGGCGCGGGTACGCTCCAGTCGATGTTGCCCGTCAGTCTGAACGGAACAAGCGTTTTTCCCGTGCGGCAGCGTATGCCGTTTTCGGTGAGGATACGGTGCGCCTCGTCGCTGTCGGCGAGCTTCTCGAACTGTATCGTGAACGAGGGCTTTTTCGGCTCCTCGAAATACTCGTGTACGGGCAGGCTGTCCTTAAGCGACAAATATTTCTCCTCGTACTGACGCATGATGTAGATCGCGGGGGGCTTCAAAAACTCGTCGATGGTCTTCCACACGACGGGGCGGATATCCTTGCGCTTTTGCAGACCGCCTATCCAGCCCTTCATGAGGCCGCCAAATTCGGGCAGCTTGAAGTACCAGTTGGTGACGGGCTTCATCGAAGGCGTTTCGCCCGTGAGGGTGCTGACGGGGTCGATAAGGTTTTCGGGCATATACTGATGTCCGAGATCGCACTCGTCGGCGTAGCCCTTAGCCGAGCAGCCCTCGACGGGGCATTTGCCGATGACCTGTCTGCCGTTTAAAAACACGCCCGCCTTGTCGTCGAAAAACTGCTGTGTCGAGATGCGTTCGAGCTGACCCTTTTTGTACAGCGACCTGATGAATCTGTCGGTGACTTCGGCGTGGATCTCCTTCGTTCTGCCGAGCCCCGAAGCGCCGAAGAGGTTCGGGCTGATGCCGTAAGCGTCGAGGGTCGCCCGCTGTTTGTCGTGATTCATCTGCACGAACTGTTCGAGGGTGCCTTCAAACTCGCCGCTCTCGCACTTTTTGCGCCAGCCCTCCGCGATGGGCGAGCCGTAGCAGTCGGTGCCGCTGACAAAGATAACGTTTTCCTCGCCGATCCTGTCGCGCAGAAATCTCGCGTAGGTATCGGCGAAGACCATCATTCCCCCGACGTGTCCGAAGTGCAGTTCCTTATTGCCGTAGGGCATACCGCCCGTTATCACCGCACGTTTCGGGAACGTCGGGCGGGGTATCTCGAACGGCTTTCCGTCCTTATTTTTTGCCATATTTTCACATTCTTCCGTAATTTATTGTATGAATTGTTGCCTTAAAAACCCTCACGGGTTCAAAATAATTGTACGACCCGATTTCATGTAGGGGCGCACCTATGTGTGCGCCCGTTTTGAAGACATCGCGCCCATTCGGGAACATCGCGCCCATTCGGGAACAATGCGCCTAAACGCGGGCGCACACGGGCATGAACAAGTTCATGCAGTGCGCCCCTACAAAAATTGCGTGTTTATAAGAATTTGCGGGTTCAAAAAATATCTTATATCTTTTATCTTTTATCTCTTTATCTTGTTTTCGGCGGCTTCGACCTTCTCGTTGAGCGTTCTTAAAGCCCCCGAGCACTTGATTATCGCCGTGTTCATCTCCGCGACGGGGTCGGAATAACGGTCGGTGCCCGCTTTCAGAAGCTTTTCCTTCCTGTCCTTCGCACTGTCAAGTGCTTTGCTTGCCAAATCCCGATAGGCTTTCAGAAGTGTCAAGTCTTCCTCCGTGACAGTCTCCCCTACTTCCGTTTTTGCGTACTCGGCGGCGAGGTCTGCGGCTTTCTGAATCTCGGTGGTCGCCGAGCCCTGCCATAACGTGCTCTCGACTACCTTTATCTTGCCCATTTCCTCTTCTATCTTCTTTGAAGCGAACTTCGACACGCTGTGTACTGCTTTTATCGCTCCTGCGGCGGGTATCAGCTTTATAAGCTCAGATATGTCTAAGCACGAGAGAAGCTTTTCGGCGTTCAGAGCCTGCGCTTCTCCAACGCTCTGCGCGAGCTTGCTCGTGCCGTCTGCTCCCGTCTTTTTAAGGATATTCGGCAGCAGAGACAGCAGCTTCTGCGGGTCGGCGCCGAGCTTCGCCGCAAGCTGTTTCACGATGTCGTTATTGAGAAGCCCGTCTTTCCCGATAAGCTTGCCGAGAAGCTCGTTTATTTGCTTAACGTCAAGCTTTTTCAGCAGTTCGGTGATTATCTCGTTCATTTGTTTACCCACCTTTCGAGTCGATTTCTTACTATATCTTCGCCCAGAACATGGCTTACCTCCCAGATGTCGGGGGCGTTGGCGTGTCCTGTCAGCGCGATCCTAAGCATATTTGTTATGTGGACGATACTGCCCTTGAACTGGTCGGGATCCTTCTTAAAGTCCTTCGGCTTGACAGCAAACCCAAGCTGTTCAGTGATCGACTTGACTTTGTCGAACCACGCCGAGCTGTCGTCCGAGTGGTCGTAGGTTTCGAGGTACTTCTTAAAGAAATCAGTAACCGAATCCGCGCACTCTGCGGGCATTTCGTCGTAGATTTTGAAGGTCTCGTCATAGTAGAAGCTCATGAAAACGCAAGCCTGTTTCCAGTTTTCGATGTCCTTGCGGGGCTTATGCACGAATGAATTCGTGCCGCCGCCCTTGCCGACGTTCAGAGCCGCTATCGTCCTGTCCTTATATTTGGACAGCAAGTCCGCAAAGTCCGTGCTGTACTCCCTGCACCAGTCGAGCCACTCGTCATAGACCTTCTCGGGAGCCATCGCGCAGATGACCTCCTTCGAGATGTCGCGGAGCTTTTCGAGGTCTACGAGCGCTCCCGAAACGGACATCTTCTCGAAGCTGAACGGGAATTCGAGGTAGCTCACGGCGGGGTTTGCGAGCCGCCATTCCTCGTAGTTCGAGTTCAGAAGTGTCAACAAAAACTCCCACACGACGTCGCGGCTGATGCCCTCCTGCTGGTAGTAGCTGAGGGCGAGCTCGGGGTCTTTGCGCTTCGAGAGCTTGCGTTTGCCGCCGTTTTCCTCGTCTATCTTCATGAGGGTGGCGGTGTGGCAGTAGACAGGCAGTCTCCAACCTAAAGTATTAAACAGCTCGACGTGCATCGGCAGCGACGAGAGCCATTCCTCGCCCCTGATAACGTGCGTCGAGTGCATGAGGTGGTCGTCCACGACGTGCGCGAAGTGATAGGTCGGTATGCCGTCGGATTTGAGAAGCACGAAATCCATGTTATTGCGCGGCATTTCGAGCTTTCCGCGCACAGCGTCCTCAACGGAAATATACTCGCCCGTTTCTTCTCCTTTAAATCGAAGCACCCAGGATTTGCCAGATTCGATGTTCTCTTTGACCTGTTCGAGCGTCAGACTGCGGTTTGCTTCGGCGTACTTTCCGTAGATACCGGGGTTCTCCTTGTTGGCAGTTTGTCTATCGCGGATATCGTTCAGCTCGTCTTCGGTGAGGAAGCACGGGTAAGCCTTGCCCTGTTCGACGAGCCACTTTGCGAACACATGATAGATGTCCTTTCTCTGACGTTGACGATAAGGACCGTAAGCACCGTTGTTGCCTGTCGAGGCAGCGCCCTCGTCAAACTTAACGCCGAAGTAATCCATCGCGTTTATGAGGGTCTCGACAGCGCCCTCGACCTCGCGCTTGTTGTCGGTGTCCTCGATTCTGAGGTAGAAAACGCCGCCCGAGCGGTGCGCGATACGCTCGGCGATGATGGCGTTATAGAGGTTGCCGAGATGCACGAAGCCCGTCGGACTGGGACCTATCCTCGTCACGCAAGCCCCGTCGGGGAGGTCTCTCGCGGGGTAGCGCTTTTCGATATCCTCGCGGCTCTCGCGGACATCGGGGAACAGAAGTTCGGCAAGTGATTTATTATCCATTTTTGACCATTCCTTTTTACAGCAATTTGTTTTATTATACCACAAAACGCCGCGCTTGTCAAGAAAGATATAAAGAAAGATATAAGATAATGGATAAAAGATAAAAGATATTTTTTGCCGAAACGCCTTGCCGCCGCTTTGCCGAACGATTGTACGGACACGGGCGAGTAGTCTTGTAGGGGCGCACCTATGTGTGCGCCCATTTTTTGGTCACAAGGCGCAGTTTGCGGGCGCTCACGGGCACGAGCCGTGGTTCGTGCAGAGCGCCCCTACTGTCCGTAAATATGTTTCATATTTTTGCATACCGCCCGTCAAGA
>JAILFF010000195.1 GCA_024697705.1 Ruminococcus sp. | reverse complement strand
GGATAACATTGCCCCGCCCCACAGGAATATCGTGTCGGAAAAGAATCTGTTTTTCTTCTTCTTGTTGTTACCCTCGGTACGATTGATATTTATTTTGATATCCGACATATCGGTCCTCCATTCCCGCCGCAAAGCGGTCGGTTTAATTATATCATGAACGGAGCCGTATGTCAAATCGTGGAGAGGACTATCAAAAAAACACCGCACAAAGACGAACGGTCTCTGTGCGGTGTTTAAATTTCATTGCTTGATATTGTCACGGCGGTGGGCTTCCTGCTTTATTTTGTACATTGCCTCGTCTGCCATGCGGAAGTATTCTTCATTCCCCTTATCATTATCGGTGTCGGTGATGACGTATCCTATGCTCACGCCGAGTCCGAAGGGAAGTCCGAGCTTTTCGGGGGCTTCTCCCGCTTTTTCGGTGATCGCCTTTTTGATCGTTTCCATGTCCGCGGAGGCTTCGTACTCTCCGATGATGACATATTCGTCTCCGCCGTATCTTACGGCTTTCCAGTTTTCAGGAATAGCGGCGCCGATAACGTCCGCAACGATCTTTATTGCCGTATCGCCCTGAAGGTGTCCGTGCTTGTCGTTTATCTCCTTCATTCTGTTGATGTCGGCTACCATGATAACGGCTTTGCGCTTTGAACGCCTGAGTTCGTCAAGATATGGGATAACTATTGTTTTGTATCCGACTCGGTTATAAAGACCCGTCAGCCCGTCTCTTACCGAGATATCGGAGAGCAGCTTGTTGAGATTTTCAAGCCTGATGTTCTGCCGCGCCCTGTCAAGCGCCGAGGCTATGTGCCTTATAAGCGAATTAAGATAGAAATCCTTGATTATCCGCTTGTTTTCACGGCTGACATAATATCCGATACATTCCGCGCCCGAATGAAGGGGAACGAGCAGATACATAGCCGTTTCCGATGATCCCTTATCATAATTCGGGACAAGCTCGTTTAATGATATCGTGTGCGTCTGTACGGCGGCGCCGTCCTTCATTCCGCAGATAACGGTCGGCTTGTCGCTGTAACCCTCGGTTCGGCAGCCGACGTCGCTTTTCATCGAGTCGATGAAGCTCTGATCGAGGCAGATGTAGAATTCATCGCCTTCATAGGAATGGTTCTTCTCCCACAGCGCGGAAAACGCGGCGCAGATATCCTCGGGCTTTCTGACGTGGGCGACCGATTCGTCAAGCTCTATCAGATGCCAGTCGAATATGGTTCTTTCGACCGGCATAAGGAACGCTCTCCTACGTGCTTCCTTTTGTATCCTTATACCCTCTTCGCCCATCGAGCAGCCGCAGCTTTCGCCGAGATCGAATTTTGAATCATATATTTTATCACCGAAGTCGGGAGCGCCGTTCATCAGCTCGATAAGGCTGTCCATTGCCTGATAGCTTCTTTCATTCCAGCCGCGGTCTACCGAAGTAAGTATCGGCGAGAAATGATTTCCGCTCATAAGGTTATCGTAGCCCGTAACTCTTACGTCCTGCGGGACCTTTATCCCTGCCTTATCGAGAACTACGCAGGTCGCGAGCGCCATGGTGTCATTCGCGCAGATAAACACGTCGGGGAGCTTTTTCATCCCGGAAATGACCGCGGGCAGCTGTTCCTCGACGATGGCATAGCTCCAAAGACCGTCGAAGACCTTCTCGGGATCGACTGAAAGCCCGTGCTTTGTCATTACATCTATTATCGCCTGATACCTTGCTTGGCTTTCGTCGTTATCGGCGGGACCGCTTATCCAGAAGATGTCCTTTACTCCGTGGACCGTTATCAGGTGCTCGACAAGCTCCTTCATGCCGTTTATGTTTTCGGTCCTGATGCAGTTTATATCGTCAAGGGAGTATTCCAGGCATATCGAAGGTACTTTTGCTTCCAGTATCTTTTCGCGGAGAACAGCGTTTTCCCCTGCGGTATTCAAGGTATTTCCGAGCAGGAGCACTCCGTCAAAATCCGTGAGCCGCGGAAGATCGAGGATATTAAGCTCTCCGCAAAGCTCTTCTTCGGTCTTATCATAGGAAGTGTAATCAATAAAAACGAAAATGTCGATATTGCTTTCGGCTGCGCGTCTTCTTATGCCTTCGAGCGCAAATTCAAGATAATCGTCGTTCCAGCCGTTGGTAAACACCGCTATTTTTTTCTTCATACTGGTTCCTCCGGATATCGCCGTAAAGCGCTAATATTATATATTATTATAGCACAGATCGGCTCTGTTTGCAAGCGGCATTGAAGAAGTATATTTGAAGTTTTATATGTTCTGCCAAATGCGGAGAAAAAGCTGACGGCAATTTTCAGCCGAATCTCTTTATATGCGCTTTCAGCTTTTTGATCCCCCAGTCGTAATGCGAGGACATATTGCTGACGAAATAGCTCCCCAATGCGCTGCTGCCCGTCCAGTCGAAATGCTGTTTCGTGAAAAGCTCTTCATCGGAAAACTTTTCCGCAAGCGCCATAACATCGCGGTGAGAGCCTTCAAGCATGGCTCTTGCATCGGCAAGTGAGGTATTGCGGTGCTTCTGCCAGAATTCCATATTCATATCGCCGTAGGTCTTCCAGTTATACGGTTCGGGAAGGAACGGCGCTTTGCTGCCGTTCATATTGCTGTCCACCCATTTCAGCAAAAGCCGATGCCATTCATACAAGTGAACGAATACGTCGCGAAGGTCTTTGTCGCGTTTCCAGTGAGCTTCCTTTTTGCTTTTCTCCCCCGAAAAGTCGAATGGCGTTATCAGCGCTTGTTCGGTCATGCTGTCGGCAAGGTCGAGAAGCTTTTTGAAATTTTCCTCGGAGAGTTTCAGCAGATCGGTTTTGTTTGTCGGTCTCGGCATACTGCACACCTCATTTCATGTTTTTGGTTGTTTAACGAATACCTTAATTATACAATAAAAGAGCCGATTTGTCAAACTGATTTTTTATGAAGAGTATCGGGATTTGAAATCGAAAAAAGTATCGGCAGCGGTTGCTTTTTCGGAGGAAATGTGGTATAATTACTATAATATCGGAAGTTCAAGGCGATTTCGGCGCCGAGATACGTAGTTTGTGACTGAGGTAAAGGATATATGAATAATGATCGTGACGAGAGCAAAGCGGCTCGACCCGCGCTGAAAAGGCGTCCCGACCTTATGACTGCTGCCGCAGTCGTTTTTCTTGCGGCGGCGTTGTTTGTGTTTATCCTTGACGGGGCAGGATCTGAGGAAGAGGGAAGGGAAGTACCTGCCGACTCTTCGGTATCCGCAAGCAGTTCTTTAACGGTTTCTGTCCCGATAATTCCCGCCACTGGCAGCACTTCACGGAAGGTCACCGAGCCGAGCAGCGAAACGTCAAAGGAAGCCGTTCCTGCGGTTGTTTCCTTGACATCTAAGACGACAAGCGCTCCGGAAACTTCGGCGCCTAAGACTTCTGCGGTAAAAAAGACTGCCGCTTCGGTCACGCCGCGGACATCGGCAACAACAGCACAGACATCGACAGTCATGCCCGAAACCGAAACAGCCCTGCCCGAAACGACCGTGAGCGAAACAACCGCTGCTTCTTCCGTTACGACGACTGTTTCTACAACTTCTGTTACAACAACTTCGACCGTGCCTGCCGTAAGTTTTCCCGCGGACATAAACAAGCTCACATATGAAGAACTGCTGACTGTCCCCGGAGTGGGTGAAAAGATCGCGGGGGATATAGTCTATATGCGCGAAAGGCTCGGGATAATCACTGATATGGAGCAGCTTTTGGAGCTTTACGGTATCGGCGATGAAAAGCTCGGGCAGCTGAAAGCGTATCTTTTCGTGAGCGAATCCGATTATCGACCGATCACGCAGAGCACGGTCGTTACGACTACATCCGAAATAACGGTAAGAGAGACCGAGCCGCCCGTGAGAAAACCCGTGAACATCAATACTGCCGACGAGAGCGAGATCGCCGCGGGGCTTCTGATCTCGCGTAAAAAGGCGGCGGCTATCGTAAGTACGCGGGAGATGATAGGCGGTTTCACGTCGCCCGACGAGCTGCGGCTTGTTTCGGGGCTGACGGAGAATGAGCTCGGGGAGATCAGCGCTTACATTATCATCTGACAATATAATTAAATGAGCATTTACTTTAAGATAAAAGATTAAAGATAATAGATAAAAGATATAATACGCAACAGTGAAAATATTAGTTTTAAATTTCAAACACGGGGGA
>JAILFF010000182.1 GCA_024697705.1 Ruminococcus sp. | reverse complement strand
AGCTCCGCCAGCACGGAACAGGTACCGTCGGAAAGGCTCGTCAGCGTTTCTTTATATACAGAATAATCCATTTCTCTCTACCTCCGCAAGAATTAAGCGGCAGCAGTCCCGCGGCATACTCTCCCGTAGGGCAAAAGCGCCTGATCTCCGCCCCGAATACCGTTATCCCCGACGTGTTTTGCGGCGCCGCTCTCCCCTCTTATTCTTTCCGAGCTTTGCTCATTTGGAGGCTCGCCGTGCAGCAGCCGAGAATGTTGACTATCTGCCACTAATTACAGTATATCATTTAGAAGACAATTTGTCAACAGCATTTTCTAAAAATCATTCCATCTTCTCCCATTTGCACAAATCATAACCGCAGGATTTGTACAACATCAACATTTGCAAAAAAACGACCGACAGCTCCCTAAGAAGCTGAAGGTCGTTTTTGATATTTGTCCGAACCGAATTTCGGATCATGCTGAGAAAGACAGCCGATCGTCGGATTTTGTCATCTTTCGGTGGACTTTTTCCTTGTGAAGGCTACGACTGCCGCGATCACAGCCGCTGCCGCCGTTCCCGCGCCGATAAGCGCATATTTCAATTTTGAAGACTTGGTTTCCCCTGCCGTTTCGGAGGACTCCCCTTCACTTTCCGCAAATTCGGCTTTGCTCTCTCTCGTTATAACAAGCAGCGATACCGTTTCCGGCTCCATTTCGTAGGTGACAGTATTTCCGGAAACGGTCACGACGCCCTTTTCGCTGCCGCCCATATCGAACACCCGTGCCGCCATGTTGTTCATTCCGTACAGATGCGCGTTATCATATTCGCTGTCAAGGGTAATATTAGCGGTCGTCTTGCTGTCAAATGATTTGTTTGACAGAACCAGCGTCACGGTATCGCTGTTTTCGCCGTTTATCGCAGCATAGGCGTAACAGCGTTCGATATCGCTGCTTTCACAGCTTACAAGCGTATCTCCGAAGCCGTTACCGTTTCCGTCATAGTTGGTATACAGATTTATTGCCGCCATCTGATAATCGGCGTCGTAGGCGAAAAGGCTTGCAAAATATACCTCGTTCTGCGCAAAAATGCCGAGAGCGTCAGCTTCCGCGATGCCGCCGCTTATATCTCCCGGCGCTCCGAAATCATACTCCGTGACGGCAAGCTTCGTTCCCGGATAATACTTATCTATCGAGCTTTTTATATTTGGCAGCAGCGGGAAAAACTCCGCGCCGGTGTCTATGATCCAGCTTTTTTCCTTGTAGGAGCCGTCCCAAAGACTGCGCGGGGCGTTGAGCCTTGCCGAAACGCAGCCTTCCTTGTTGTAATGCCGACATGAACGTTCTCCACATTCGCCCTTTGCTTCGGTATAATAATGCACATCAAGCACATCAAGAAGGCGGCTGCCGTTTTCCTCCTCCGCCTTTCGCATTTCATCAAGGTAGTAATCTACAAACCAGCGGTATTCGGGATTTGCAGCCTTTATTTCCTGCCAGTCGGGAGCGCCCGCAAAGTCGGTGAAAGCGCCGTATCCGAAAAGTGCGGGACCGAATATCTCCGCGCCCCCATCGACCGCCTTTACCGCTTTGGCAAGAGCGACACTCTTTTCAATAAGCTCGCCGCACGAAGTATGCTCGGGGTGTACGCGGGAATGAGTAAGGTTCCAAAGAGACGGCTCATTATCGAGAGAATAGCCCCTTATGCCGCCGTTCTGCGAATCTCCGAGCGTTTTCACAAGATAATTGACAAGCTCGTCCATATATACAACGCCGTCGCCCGTATCGGGTTCGAGCGAAAACTCCGCGCCCTTTGCGGGCTCGACCCTCACCCATCTGTCGGAAGGGGCTTTTTCAGCTTCGGTGACTTCGCCGTTCATATCTGCCGAAGCATATCCCGCCATTTGCAGCGACATCAGCGGATAGGCGTTCTTTTCCTTACACACGGCGGCAAGATCGAGAGCGGCGCAGGCGGGCTTGTCACGGATTTCCTGCGGCACTCCCTGTCGGAAATAATCATCGGAAATATGTTCTCTGTCCGAACCCGCATTTGAGGCGTTTGTTTCCCAGTTATAGGCAGTGCAGCGGTTCCCGCCCGTTCTTACCGACTTACAGGCGACTTCCTCGCGCTTAAGCTCGGTATTCACTCCGTAAATATAAGGCGAGATAGCCTTCCTGTCCTTTGCGGTATCTATTGATATGTTTACTTCCGAGCCGTTTTCCGCGCCGTAAGCCGTAACAGAGCATACCGCCGCCGTTACGGCAGCCGCCGCAAATGCCGCATATCGTTTTATGTTCACTTTATGTCACACCTCGTATATGATACTGTAAATGAGCATTTACTTTAAGATAAAAGATTAAAGATAATAGATAAAAGATATAATACGCAACAGTGAAAATATTAGTTTTAAATTTCAAACACGGGGGATTAAAATATATCTTTTATCTATTATCTTTAATCTTTTATCTTATTTACAAATGCTCATTTATCGTTATTTACGCCTATATTATAACATATTGAAAAACAAAGGTCAAGCTGACCGTATCGGTTTCGACCAGCCAATACATTCTCGCTGTTTTATAACGTTTTAAACGTCTTATATAATATGATTTTATGCCATTGTGCC
>JAILFF010000092.1 GCA_024697705.1 Ruminococcus sp. | reverse complement strand
CACTTTTTCGAGACCTTTTTATGCACTTCGGGGTTGACAAACACATGAATTGATCTTGTTTATTATTATAGCACATTATCCGCAACAAATCTACAACAAATTTTAGTAAATTATAAAAAATAGTTTACAAACTTTTTTGATAATATTTGTGCAAATCGACAGTTTGCAAATAAGTGATGGTAAAATCTTTTATTTCTGCAAAAAACAAGGCGCAGACCTTTCCTGCGCCTTGTTTTTATCTGATTATAGAATAAGATCGTTTGATTGCGATGAATTCTCAAACCTTTCTTCGTCGACAAGCTTCCATTATCATTCGTTATTTTATGCGTATAGAACGCAGTACCGCTTCAAAAGTCTCTTTGCCGAAGGCTTTGTTGGCGCTGTTCGATATACATTCGACTAAGTATATCTGTTTGGCAAGAGTGAATGTCAGCAGCTTTCCGTTCTGCGCAGTGCCCGTGTCGATCGCTTCGTAGCTGAAATCAAAGCCATCCGCTTTTGTTCCGCATATCTCAAACGACAGACCTTCTTCGCGTTTAAAGCTTTTCAGTGACTTGCGGTTTTGTTTTTCATAATTATCGCGGAACGTTTTCTGGCTTACAAGAAATGAAGTTAAACCATTCAGCGTCTTTGTCCAGCCGAGCGATATTATTGTGTGCTGTTCTGCGGCTCTTGCCGCCCATCTGTTCTTCGCGGAGAAGTAGTATCTGCATATCTCGTCTTCCGTAAGCGGTATAAATCCGTCGGGATATTCAAATTCGATGCCGCCGATCTCTGCATGCTTCATAAGCCTCTCATCACCTTTCTGTTCATTATCGAAAGTATTACTATCGTCTTTTACTTCTTAATGTAAGTCACGCCGTCTCCGTAAATGGTTGTCCAGTCGTTCTTCATTGAAACGGGGATCCAGTCGAATTCCTCGCACAAATCGTACAATTTCTGAGCCTTTTCCTCGTTTCCGTTCTCGCGTTCGGTATCATCGCAGCAAAGCATGAACGCAAGGCTCTTGTACTTGTTGCCGCTTGTGACATACTCAGCCATGCTTGCGTCGCCCGAGCTGTTGCCAAAGGAAAGCACGGGCTGCTGACCGATCTCCTGATTTATTACCGTGACCTTGTTCATTTTGAGGTTCTTGATAAGGAAATCTCCGCCGAGAACGAGCTTGTCATGGTCGGTGTAGACGTATTCGAGACCGTCTGTTTCGCCCTGCTCGGGAGCCACCACCGATTCGTCCGAGCCGATGATCTGCTTGTTTGGCAGCTGAAGTTCCGAATCGTATACTATACCGCGCACAATGAACCTGTCGGTTCCGCTGACGATATACACGGTGAAATCGTTGTCCTCAAGGTAATCGACAACTTCAAGCATGGGCTTGTAGTAGCCCTCGCCGCGCTTCATGCCCTCATAGCTCGGCATATCCTGCTTTTTGAATTCCTGAATGTAATCGTTGAACTCGTCAAGAGTAAACCCTGCGAACGATGAAGCGACTGCCTTACCGTGATCGGTCTCCAAACCCTTGAAGGATTCTCCCGTTTCATTTTGCGTTTTGATCTTCTCGGCGGTCTCCTTCTCGAATTTGCTTGCCTTGTCTTTGTAATCGGGGTCTTCGAGAACGTGGTATTTGAGCAGAGTATAATCAAAGTAATTCGGGTCGGTCTCACAGAAAAGCGTTCCGTCGAAGTCGAATACCGCGATCCTGTCCTCGGGAGGGATATAATCCTCGCTGCCCTCTACGGTGATCGAAGCGATATACTCTGTAAGCTTCTGTTTGGCAGGGGCTTCGTCCGTCCACAGCGCGAGAACGGGTTCGGCTTTTGTTTCTTCGGCATCTTCGGTTTTTTCCGCAGGCGTGGTCGTTGTTTCGGCAGTCGTGTCAGCAGGTGCGGTCGTTAGCGCGGCGGTCGTTGTTGACGTTGTCTGAGTTTCGGCGGGTGCGGCAGTTTCCGCAGCAGTTGTAGTCGTCGCCTGAGTTTCAACAGGCGTGTTCTGCGCAGAATTCTTGCTGTTTACAGCGATTCCTACCGAAACGCCCGCGGTGCAAAGACTTACTATCGAGATAACGACAGCAGCGATATTGGATTTATTAGCCATAAATTATCACTCCTTGAATATATTTAGTTTATAAAATACTGTTGATCTGACAATACTATTATAACAGATTACGGACAATTTGTAAATCACCAAAATGGTTAAAACCATATCTTTTGTCTAAGTAACCAATTATTTTATGTAATTATATATAGAAGTATCTCCGAATGTATTTCTGCGATCGGATCTATGTTCTATTTGTCACTTCTTCTTTTTCTGTATTCAAGCGGTGTTACTTCACACCTCTCCTTAAACTGCCTCGTAAAGTGCTCATAATTCCTATACCCGCACTTTCCCGAAATATCATGCGCCGTTAAATTCGTCGAGCCGAGCAGCATCTTCGCATACTCGATCTTCGCATTGATAAAATCCTGCACAAACGTTACCCCGAAGGTCTTCTTATAATAGTACTGGAATGATGCGGGACTCATGCGGACCTCATGCGCCGCCCACGCTATGGTTCGCGGTATGTACGGCTCGGCATAGATCTTGTGGCGTATCGTCAGCAGCATTTCGTGCTCCGAATCGTGTATCTCTTCGTCGGGCAGGTGAAGCACGTCGCTGACTTTGTTGAATATCAGCCACATATAATGCTCCATATTTTCACGCGCATACTCCGACTTCGAGGCAAATTCGTCGGCTACCGCTTTAACGCACCAGCTTAAAAACTCGACAGGATCCGACTTTATCCCTTGAGCGTAGGGGATCTTTCTTTTCAGGAATTCTTCCTCTTCGCCGCCCTCGAAGTGGAAATGTACCCAGTCGTTTGCAAATTCGTGCTTCGGAACACACCTGTAATACTGCGCCATTCCCTGCGGATAGAGAAAAAACGAATCCTTCGGCACTCTGACGTCTTTCCTGTCAAGCGTGAAAATAGCATCCGTTTTGAGGATAAGCAGCAGACAATCTCCGCTGCCCGTCGGACGTTCGATAAAAAAATCCGCGTCGTGCCGATGATTATAACCTACGTTGTTGATTTTCATGAGATAAGTCAACTCTTTTTAAAAAAATATCATCTATCTCATATTATATATCATTGTTTTCGGTTTGTCAATAGTGTATAATATATATAGTTTAAAAAAAGAAAAAATACCTATTATCACAATTACATCATGCGAAGCGACCGTGCCCCGCAGAGAGGGTTATATCGGGGTACAGGGGGATGTGCGACTGTCCGACCGCATGAGAGGGCATAATCAGTTTAGAGGGGTCTGCCCGCTCCTGCGGCCGTTCGTCGTTATTCGCTTTGCTCTCATCAGTAATTCGTAAGTTCTGCCGCCGTGTTTGAGGAATCGGCTGCCGAACGGTTCGGTACGTATCATTAAAAGGGGAATGATAATTATGAACTCAAAAACCAAAAGCGCACTCACTATGTCAATGGTCTTCGCGATGGCGCTCTCGTCGCTGACTTTCGTTGAACCTGCCCGCGCCGAAGCCGCCTTTGACAAAACCGCTCAGCAGACTGTCACAGATATGGGACTCGGCTGGAATCTCGGCAACTCCCTCGACAGCTACTCGGGAACAACAATAGGCTCCAACAGGGGCAGTACCTCCTCCGAGACCGCCTGGGGAAATCCCGCGACAACAAAAGAGCTGATAGACTTAGTAAAGAATTCGGGCATCAAGACCGTTCGCGTACCTGTTACCTGGTACGAACACATGGATCCCAATACCTATCAGATAGACCCCACCTGGATGAGCAGGGTAGAGCAGGTAGTGAATTACGTCCTTGACGACGATATGTACTGCATTATCAACGTGCATCACGATACGGGCGAAAAGGGCTGGCTCAAAGCCAACAGTACCGATCTTGATAATAAAAAGAAGATGTTCAAGTCGATCTGGGAACAGCTCAGCGAACATTTCGGCGACTACGGCGATAAGCTCTTGTTTGAAGGCTTTAATGAGATCCTTGACGGAAGCTCAAATCAGTGGTGGATCCCAAGCTCCGAAGCCTGCCCTATCTCTAATGACCTTAACCAGATGTTCGTCGATATAGTAAGAAGCTCAGGCGGCAACAACGCAAAGCGCACTCTTATCTGCAACACCTACTGCGGCGGAGCAAACAGCGAGATCACAAGCCAGTACGTTCTCCCGAAGGATACTGTCAGCAACAAGCTTATCGTTGAAGCTCACGTTTATCAGCCCTTTGAATTCACCCACGAAAGCTATCCCGAAGAGACTACCTGGACAAGCCCCCGTCTCGATTCCGTGCTGAACAATCTGAACAGCACCTTCGTTCAGAAGGGTATCCCTGTGATAATCGGCGAATTCGGCTGCGCCAATAAGAACAATATGGATCAGATAACCTCATGGGCGAAATACCTCGTTGAGACCTGCACGAACAGGGGCATCGGCTGCATCTGGTGGGACAACGGCTCTCAGTATAAGATCTACAACCGCCGCACCTTGAAGATCACTCAGCCCGATCTTCTGAACGCAATGCTCGAAGCTTCGGGAACCTCCGTATCAACGCATACTGCTTCGGGTCTTCTTTGGGGCGACGCCAATAACGACGGCAAGCTCGATACCGACGACGCGACACTTCTTCAGGACTATCTGCTCTGCAAGACCGCCAATATCGACAGCAAAGCCGATATGAACCGCGACGGCAGCATAAACTTGCACGACTTCGTAGCGCTTAAAAAGGAACTGCTGAATCCCACGACTCAGCCCGGAACCGTTACTCCCGATCC
>JAILFF010000081.1 GCA_024697705.1 Ruminococcus sp. | reverse complement strand
GGTCTTGTTGTATATCTGCTCCAAGGCGGCACGTTCGTTCTCGACCTTTTCGCGCTCGGCTGAGAACGCCGCCGCTTCTTCGAGCAGCGAGGTAATGGTCTTTCCGCTGCGGTCAGCGGTCTTTCTGAGCTTCGCAAGCTTGTCGCAGCAGGCGCGTTCGCGGTCGGCGGCAACGGCGGTCTTTTCGCAGAGAGCGCCGAAGCTGTCGCGTATCTCGGGGGAATAATCGCGCATAACGTAATTCTTGAGCGGCGAATCGGAGATATCGCCAAGCACAGTGCCTACCGCTGCCGTCCGTGAAACGGCGCCGCGGAGCCTGTCGCAGAGCTCGGGCGTGAGCTTATCGGCGAAATCCTTGGCAAAAGCCGCAAGCTTCGAGAACTCGCCGTCCTGATCGTATCCCGCTATTGCTTCGTACAGAGAAATTCCGCAGGGCTGCTTTTTGTGCAGGCGCAGCATTTCCTCATTCAGGTGCCTGCGCATGAGAAGAAGGCTTTCGGCGGTGCGGGCGTATTCCTCGGGCGACTTGATCTTGCCGACGTTCAGCGTCGTTTCAAGCTGCTTTAATACAGCGCTTTTCTGTGCCTTGTTGGAATGTAGTTCAAGGCAGAAGGGCGCAAGACCGATCTTTTCAAGGCGCTTCTGAACTACCGAGAGCGCCGCCATTTTCTCCGCGACGAAAAGCACGCTCTTGCCGTTATATAACGCATTTGCTATAAGATTTGTTATGGTCTGGGATTTGCCCGTCCCGGGAGGACCGTGCAGCACGAAGCTCTCGCCGCGAGCCGCTTCGTATATCGCCGCCAGCTGCGAGGAATCGGCGCTTGTAGGTATCGCCATGTCGGAGGGAAGAACGCGGCTGTCAAGCTCGGTCGGCGTGATGTCCTCGCACTCGGGCTGCCATTCGAGCTGCCCCGACATCAGCGAAGCGACGACGGGGTTCTGCTTAAGCTCCCCGCTGCGGGCGCGGAGGTCATTCCACATGATAAAGCGGCTGAACGAGAACTGCCCGATGAATGCCACCTCCACAACGTCCCAGCGCGGGCGCGACATTATCGCCTTGCGCACCGTGTTGAAAACGAGCGGTATATCCGCGCCGCTTTCGTCGGCAGGCAGCGGATCGACGCCCGGTATCGTGATGCCGTGATCCTGCCGCAGCAGTTCGAGCAGCGTGACATTCATCATGGATTCCTCGTCGCGCAGCCGCAGCGAATACGCCTTTTCCCGCAGATTTCGCACCAGATCGACAGGCACCAGCACAAGAGGCGAATAACGCGCCTTTTCGCTCTTATCGGTCTCATACCATTTCAGGCAGCCGAGCGCTAAGTACAGCGTGTTCGCGCCGTTTTCTTCAAGCGACGATTTAGCGCTGCGGTGGAGCTTTTTGAGCTTCTGTTCAAGCTCGGTGTCGCTGCAATAGCTGCGCAGGCGGTCGTTTTTGAACTCGGCTTCGGAAATGGCGGCGACGCGCTCCGAATCGCCCTCGGGCTCGTAGATCTTGCTTTCGGAGGCGGTAAAGGTCTGCTCCTTCGGGCAAGGAAGAATTTTGAAGCTAACGCCGCGGGCGATCTCGTCTTCTAATCGCGCAAGATCGGCGGTCATCAGCTGAACGCTCATAGCGCCGGGGCGGAAATTTACGAGCGGATTCCGCAAACTCAGGTCGAGCAGCTTTCGCTCCCACACCGCCTGCTTTGTCAGCTCCCTTTCGTCGGCGACCGCGCCGTGCAAGCCTAAATCTATCTCTTCGGGCGCGTCGGTGACGATGTTTTCCGCCGATGAACCGGGCAAGCCCTCGGCGTTGTCGGCGATCTTTCGCGGCACGGGGCGGATACCGCTCACACGGCAGCGCCTGATGTCGATAGTCATTCCGAAGGGGGCGTCGAGGTTAGCCGCCGCCGTCTTTACGGCGCTTTCAAAATCGGCGCTTTTGCCCGCCGTGAAAGCCGTACACTCCACAAGGCATATCTCGTCGATGCCCTTTGCTATGCGCTTTCTGAGCGCCGAAGGGTCGTCGTCGGTACATTCGGGGAAGGACTGCTCTTCAAGATGCAGACCCGCGAAGGCATGACCCTCGGTCAAAATGATAAGCGGATTTATCCCCGCGGCTTCAAGGCAGGAGGCGTACAGCAGCGAAAGGTCGATGCAGGTGCCCTGCTTCATCGAGAGAACGTCCTCCGCAAGGCGGATACGCTGACCCGTCTGCTCGAAGTCCTGCGGCGGCACCATGTAGATGATATTTTCCGCCTGAAGCGCCGCGTATATCGCCGCCGCCTGCATTTTCACGTTGTTCGGGTTCTGCGTCTGATAGCCCGTGAACGAGGGGTCGCCCGTCCATTTCGCGAGGAACTCCGAAGCCGACAAAAGCACCCGCGTCACGGCGGGGTCGTTCGGCGTGACGAACGCGGCGGTCAGCTCGGGCATTATGCCGCCGCCCAGCCAGTAGGACGCGGGCAGCAGCCGCACGGGCTTATCGAGCGAGAAAAGCAGCTCGCCCTCCCGCATTATCGAAAGATGCATATTCGCTGCGGTGCTTTCGGTCAGCGAGAACAAATATTCGGTCAGCACCGACACCGCGACGGGGGCTATCTCGGTCGGGCGGTCGGGCAGCACGGTGTCGAGCGCCGCGGTGAACTCGCGGGCAAATTCGGGCTCGAAGCGCACCGACACCGTAAGCCCGTGCAGTTCCTCGCGGCTCTGAACGATGATCCTGTTTATCAGTGGCACGCCGTTCTGCTGCATGGCGAGATTCAGCCTGTCGCGGCAGACGACCTCAGCCGTTATCATGGCATTTTCATTATCCATATTATAATACACCTCTGTAATTATTTCAGCAAAAAGACCCGCACGAGCCGGATCATGCGGGTCGGAAATTTTTTAGAATCCGAGGAAGAAATATCCGAGGAACACAAGAATAACTATCGCCACAAATCCCATCGTGATGAACAGCGAGCGAAGAGTCTGCTTCTGCTCTGCCTTGTTCTTCTTGAACTGGTCGATCGCGGTTATACCGTAGTTTTTACCCTGTGCCTGCCCCGAAAGCATATCGTCGATCTTGACGTTGCGGTATCTTTCCTCACGGGTCATTTTTCTTTCCATATTCTGCTGCGAGCCGAGCCTTGAAGCGTCATAGTTCTGCTCGAAGTCGATAGCGTCCATGTTCGCCTTGGTGTGAGAAGCACCTGCCATTTCGGCGGCGCTTACAATGTGCGAGGTATCAACGCCCTTCATGGTAACTCCGTGGGAGCTGGATTTCAGCAGGTCGATAAGGGTATTGGTGATCTCCTCTTCCTCTTCCTCGTACATCGCGGCAGCGGCCTCCGCTTCCTTTCGGGCTGCCTCCTCAACAACGGCGTTGAAGCTGTTCATGCGGACGGCAGAAGCTGCCTTATTGTCGAGCTCAATCGGGTCGGGTCTGTCGCTCTGCTGACTGAACGGATTGACAAACTCGCCGCTCGATACTGCGGGCTCGGAAGAAAGATCTTCCTCCGCAGAAACCTGCCCCCTGTTGAACGAACGTCTCGGCTTGGGAGCCGCGGGCTGCTTCGGGACCTCGGGCTTGGCAGCAGCACTCGTGCCTTCCTTTTCGAGCT
This sequence comes from Ruminococcus sp., assembly GCA_024697705.1. Classification (GTDB taxonomy): domain Bacteria; phylum Bacillota; class Clostridia; order Oscillospirales; family Ruminococcaceae; genus YE71. The sequence continues at coordinate 6,027 of JAILFF010000081.1, read as the reverse complement.
TAAGCGGCTCGACCTTCGGGGCTACAAGCTCGGTCTTGGCGGGAGCCTTCTTTTCGGCAGCGCTTGCCGCGGCGGCAGCCGACTCCGCCTCCTTTTCGGCGCGTCTTTCGGCGCGGGATTTTCCCGAGAAGCTCTGTGCGGGCTGTTCGGGCTCGGCAGCGGGAGCGGAACGTCTGGGAGTCCTGCGTCTTCTTCTCGAAGAAGACTCCTGCTCGTCACCCGACTGACCCGAAGCCGAAGCATTGTCGGAAGAAGCCGCGGGAGCGTTATCATCGGAAAGGATATCCTCCGCATCGAGCGGCGCCGACTCCGAGGCGGCAAAGGAGTTGCTTTCGGTCGCATTGCTGCTGCCTTCGGAATAGGACTTCATACTGCCCGATTCGGAATCGTAGTATTCGTCGCCGTACTTGCGGGCTAGCTTCAGCTTGGGCTCGGGCTCGCCGGGCTTGGGGCTGTTCGCCTGCGGGATATTGACGTAATCAAAGCGCTCGTCTATGTTGATCTTTGCACATTTAAGGATATCGAGCGCCGAATGGCACTTCATGGAGCCGCGCACCATTTCCTTCAGCGGCAGAAGAATGATATCGCAGAAGGTGGTGTAGAAGCTCTTGTAAACGTTCAGGTTCTCATCGACCATCTCATCGGGGAAGCGGTGATCGAAATACTTCGTCCACTCATCGGGAGAGGACATTATCATCTTGTCGATGTATGTCGCAAGCTGTATCCACAGATCGTGCTCTTCGAGATTGCGGTCGTTGATAACGAGCCACATATAGCAGCGCAGGAAGCAGTCGTAGCAGCTTATCGAGCGCAGGTTCAGCGTGATGTCGTCGATATTGAGCGACGCGGAAAATTCGGAATCGGCATAGGCAAAGCAGCGGTAGCCGTTAGAGGCAAGCTTGGCGTGAGCGGTCTTTACCGTCTGTCCCGAGCGCGAGAACGGCGGCAGCGAATCGAAATCAAAAGGCGTGGTATAGCTGCCGATATCGCCCGAATCCGCCATTTTTAACAGCATTTCATAGGTACCCGAGATCTCCGCATGGGAGGCGTTTACGGGCAGACCGAGTATCCTGAACGGATTGTAGGCAAAAAGCTCCATCGCGGTAATGCCGATAGAAACATTTGACATTTTAAGATCAGCTCCTTAAAACTAAAATAATGCACTTTAAAAATTCATTTGAGCATTATTGTTGAATTGCTTTAAATTTTTAATTTTTACAAACATAAAAATAATCCATAACCTATTATAGCAAATAATCGGCGCTAATATATCAATAAATCATTAATGAAATATAGATAATTGTTTAAGTTATATGCTTTTTTGTAACAGATTGACTGTAAACTTGAAAACGTTCCCACGACCGAGGAATCCGCGGCTAATATATATGCATATATTTATATATGTGAATAATTTACGGTATCGTCCGTGCAGCCGCTTCCGCGCCGCGTTTTCGGCAAACTCGTCCTCATGCATATATAATCTTAGTTATTTGTTGACTGTGCGGTCATTTTTACCAAAATTTAATTTTTCATTAAATATGTCAAAAAAATATTGCATTTCAGTCGAAAATAGTGTATAATGATTATAGTTGTCACGGAGGATATTCTGCGCCCTTTTTGCGACGGAAGCTCCCCCGACAGACAAATTTTTCCTATGCTAATCTGATTGACCGTTTGCGTCATAAAAAACCGCCGTGTCCGGCGGGATAAATTCCGAAGGGAGAGTAAGATAATGGGATTATTCAGCAAATGGAAAGCTCCTAAGCCCGAGCCGGAGGCTAACAATACACCGGCGCCCGCACCTACACCCGCAAAAAACACCGCACCGGTGAATCCGGACGATATATGGGGCACGCCCAAGCCGCGCAAACCCAAGCCGGTGAACGGTTTCGCCGACGAGACTTATCAGGCGATGAACGAGCCTGTTTCCATTGACCCCGATACCATTAAGAAGAAAATGGCTGATCTCGAACATGAGATCGAGGAAAAGAAGAGCAAGCCCGCGCAGGCTTACGAGCCGATAAAGCAGGTCGAGGACGGCGAGGTGACCGACGCGCAGACCAAATTCGAGGAGAAGTACCGCGTCGAGCACGAGCGCTATGTGGAAACACATCAGCAGGATATCGACGAAGCCAGGCTCCAGCAGGATCTCGAACAGCGCATCTCCGATATGATCGAGGAGCGCGACAGACGCGCCGCTGAGAGAGAGGGCACTTACAAGGACATCGCCTCCGCGGACGACGGACAGATGTCGGCTATGCTCGATGCGCTGGGCGTTGCCAAGGACGAGACGAAGGACGCCGAGTACCAGAACATCTCTTCGGTAGGCTCCGACGAGATCGAACGCAAGCTGACGGGCTTGGGCGTTGCGAAGGACGAGTCGAAGGACAAGGATTACAAGAACATCAAAGCCATTTCCGCAGAGGACGCCGCCGCCAAGACCCGCGAGTTCCTCGAAGTCTACGGCGACCGCAGACGCTCCGAGACCCCCGAAAGAGGCGACGAGCTTCCCGTGGGCGTTCACCCGGACGACCCCGACGACAACAACTGACATCGGACATCCAAACCGAAATAATATTATAAATTTACGGAGTAATGATTATGGTAGTAATAGAAATGATGAACGGCAAGAAGATCAAGATCGAACTTTACCCCGACGCTGCGCCCATCACCGTGGCGAATTTTGAAAAGCTCGTCGGCGAGGGCTTTTACAACGGACTTATCTTCCACCGTGTAATTAAAGACTTCATGATACAGGGCGGCGACCCCGAAGGCACGGGCATGGGCGGCGCGAAGGACCGCATCAAGGGCGAGTTCCGCGCAAACGGCGTGGACAACCCCATCAAGCACGAGCGCGGCGTCATCTCGATGGCTCGCTCCGCGATGCCCAATTCGGCTTCATCGCAGTTCTTCATCGTGCATAAGGACGCGCCCCACCTCGACGGACAGTACGCCGCTTTCGGCAAGGTAGTCGAGGGCATGGACGTTGTGGACGAGATCGCCTGCACCGAAACGGGATATATGGACAGACCCGTAAAGGATCAGGTAATGAAAACGGTTACATTGGAATAACGCCTTTCCCCTTCGGGCACGCTCCGAGGGGGATTTTTCCAAAAGGCGATCGAGGCTGGTGGTTTGATGGTGCTGATGAACAGATCGAGATCAATTTTTCTCCGCACAGCGGCGGCTCTTATGCTGATATCTGCGCTTACGGCGGCGGGCTGCGGCAAGCAGACGGTCTCGGAAATGGGCTACGAAAAGCCCGTGCTGTCGATGCGTTCGGCTGCGAATTTCGGCGACGAGGAAAGCTATCTCAGCTGTTATCTTCCGCAGGAAAAAGCGCATTTCAGGCAGGCGGAGGATCGCGACGTCGGCTTTCTGAGCAGCGTTTTCAGCCGCGGCGATTACGAGAGCCGTCTGCGTGTGAGGATACGCGAAGCAGCCGAGGTCGATGAACAGTACATCAGAGAGACCCTTGAACCCGAAGCTCGCCGCCGCTACGGCTCTCCTCTGACCTTCACTGCCGCGCAGCGACTGAGCGTCGATTTCCGCGTTCAGGACAATATGGATATTCTTTCCGATTCCCGTGAGATCTACGTCGTGAAATACTGCGGAGTATGGTATATCTACGGCGAGGTGATAGATTCCTTCGCCTTCGCCCGATCATAAAGAACTTTCCCTGCGGTTTTTCGTATTATCATATGTTAATTATTGAAAGGACAGCTTATATATGGCAAAGGTATGTGCAAGCTGCGGCGCAGCGCTCGACGAAAACGATCTTTTCTGCATGGAATGCGGAACGCCGGTCGATCAGAAAAACGAAAAGAAAGATAACAGAAAATTCTGTCCTCAGTGCGGCAACGTGCTGGACGAAAACGCCATCTTCTGCGACGTCTGCGGGCGCGAGACCGAACGCGCCAGGCAGAAAAAGGACGAACCCGCTCCCGACGAGCCTGCCGTTATGGAGGGCATCATGAGCCCCTATATCACGGAGGAAACATTTGCCGGCTCAAGGGACAGGAGTCTTGAAAAGTTTGACGGCTTTGAAGCGGCTGAAGCTCCGAAGGTCAATATGGAAGAAAACGATAAGGCATTGATGCCAAAGGCGATGCCGACATTTGAAATGGACTCCGCAGCGCTGCCCAAGCTGAAATCGAAGCCCGCAAGTCAGACCAAGCAGGAACAGTCCGCGCCGCAGAAAAAGGAAGTCACTGCCGAAACGATAAGGAATTCCAATCCCTACGGCGAGTTCGCGGCGAAGTCGGGCGGCAGAACGTTACAGACCGCAAAGGAATCCGCACCGCCTCCGCAGAAGCAGCCCAAGCCTCAGCCCGAGCCGCCGAAGCCTCAGCCCGCACCCGAAGCGGAAAAGCCTGTGACTCGGGAAACTCCTCCACCCGTGCAGAGCTCTGACGAACAGCCGCAGGAAAAGGCTGCCCTGTCGCATGAGGAGATCAAAAAACAGGGTCTTAACTCCATTATCGGAAAGATCATGAATATTTTTGCAAAAAAATAACATCGCAAAAGTGTGATACGCAATTTACACAAATTTCAGCGCTATAAATTATGCACTATTTTTATAATTTTTTGTTATCAGACTATTGCGTAAATTGTTTTTTTGTGATATAATACAAATATGGACTGTTGTTCTTTAATTTAATTGCGTTATTTAACATGGATAAGAACAGCGGGTAAACGTTATATTGAGAAAGGAATGAAGCTGAATGGCTTTTGGTAAACCGAAAAAGGTAGAAGAATCCATCAACGACAAATTTGTCAGACTGTTCAAGGAGGGAAAGACCGTTGAGCAGATCTCAAAGGAGTTTGATGTCAAGCCTGATGTTATTGCAAATGTTATAAGAAGAAGACTCGGTAACGACGCTATCCCCGAGACCGTTGTTCGCTCCAAGAATGCAGTACCCCATCCCGAATCCGATCCTCCTAAGACTGAACCCGCAGCGCCAGCACCCGCAGCTGAAAGCGCTGCCGAGCCCGAGCCCGCGGCTGTAAAAGCCGAGATCTCCGAAGAGGGACTTTCCAAGCTCGAACAGTTCATGCTCGAAAAGGAGAAGAAGAAGGCTGAGGAGCCCGTGGTTCCCGCGGAGGAATCCTCCGATCCCGAACTCGGCGTAATGGAAAGCATTTATCTTGACGAGGACGCTATCAACGCCAAGCTGGGCGGAGAAGCGCCTCCCAGCCCGAATATGCCGATGGTTCCCGAGTCTAACGACGCCGATAACGATATGGCAGGACTTGTCTCCGAAGAGATCTCCGAGGACGCCGTTATCAAGGAAGCTCCCATCGACGCTTACAGCGAACCCGATATCGTAGTCGAAGAACCCGTTATCCCGCCCGAGCCGGAAATAGCGTCTTACGAGCCGATAGTAGAGCTCGGTAAGCCCGCAGAGACCGAGAAGTCCGCTGCTCCCGCTGCTGAGCCCGCTCCCGCACAGGAGTCCGCTCCCGCGCCGAAGATCGAGGTTCCGCACGGAAACGGAAGCGCTTTCGACAAGATGAAGGCTTTCGCAAAGATGCAGCTCGCCGCCAACAACGACAAGCTTGCCGAGCTTGAAGCCAAGATCGCGGGCGTTGAGGGCGAATACACCACTCAGCTCGCAGAGGCGGAGAAGGCTGTCGGCGAAGCGAAGGTAGCTTACGAGGAAGTTATCCGCAAGGGCGACAGCATCAATGAAAGACGGGACGCCCTGAACGACGAGCACCGCACAGCTCTTGCGCGTGCCGAAGCGGATTATCAGCGCAAGCTTAAGGAGGCTGACGAGGAGTACAACAATGCTACCGCCCGTGCCAACCGCGAGTTTGCCGAGAAGCAGGATACGCTCAACGCCGAGATCGACCAGATAGACGCACTTAAGGAAGAGGCAAAGCAGGACTTCCTCACCAAGCAGCGCGAAGTAAACCACATCAAGGAAAAGATCTCCTCCGATGTTGACAGCGTTAAAGCCGAGATCGAAAGTCTGCGCGAGGAAAACAAGGGCTACGAAAGCTTCCTTAACTGATCGAACATAC
>JAILFF010000048.1 GCA_024697705.1 Ruminococcus sp. | reverse complement strand
TTGTGTTTCCGAAAACAGCTCGTTCCCGACAAGCCACATGAGCGCGTCCTTTTCGCACTTTTTCAGCCCCGTGAGCTTTTCTATCTCGTCAGAGTAGTCCTCTTTGCCGCGGCAGGCTTCGATCAGCGCGGGCAGATTTTCCGTGACAAAATCGGGGCGGTCGGGATTGGCGAGGTCGTTTGCGCGAGTGACGCCCGTTACGCCCTCCAGTATCGAGGGGTATAACTCCGCTATCCTTCCCGACCATGTTATTTTGAGCATCGTCCCCGCGGGCATTTGTTCAAGGCTGCCGTCTTTCAGCGAAAAGCTCGTGAGCCCGTAGGTGTCGTGTATGACGTAGCCGCTCTTTCCGCCCGGGCGGAGCATCACAAGCTCGAATTCGGCGGTCATTTCGTTAAGTTTATCCGGCGGGATATCATTACCGTTTTCGTCAACGCGCTTGCCGTAATTACGGAAATAGGCGGCAAGAGCATAGTTCCTGCTGCCGTCGGAGTCGTACTCGGGGTCATTATAGAACGTACCGTCAAAGCTGATATAATTGCTCATAAGACCAACATAATGCGTGTTTCCACCGCTGTCACGGAGCATGAAGATGTACCCGCCGTCGACTTCGGGGTCTTCACATACCTTCCCGTGATACGCCGAAAGCTCCTTCTTTACGTTTTCGAGCAGGTCGCCCTCGATGAGATACAGATCGCCGCCAAAATTCATATACTCCGCTGATACGACAGAACCGAGAAATTCCTGCGTGAACGTGTCAGCCGAATCTTTCATTTCTCCGCAGGCATTTTCCTGCGATGTAGTGTATTCAACAACATCGGTGTTGAGAGGCTTTCTCGTCGTCGTTGATTTTGCCGATTCGATCGCTCTTTCGTTGGGATCTGCGCCTTTGCTTACGGAAGTCGTCCCGAATACGGTAGTCATAACGAACGTCTGTGTTTCCTCCGGAGCGTCCTTCTCGCCCTGCGAGGTCTGCTCCGCAGCAGCTGCTGCGGGTGATTGCTGCGGGGCTTCTTCCTCGACCGAGCCGCAGCCCGCAAGCATCAGAGCCGCAAGTATTATTGATGTCATTCTTTTCATTTCGCTCACCTCTTTCAGTTCCATGTGGCAACGTTCATGCCTATCCGTTCGCCGTTCTCGCACAGCCACGAAACAAGCTCGTCGGGCAGCTGTGCTTCTTCGTCCTTCATGTTCTTCCACACCCATTTTCCCGAGAGATTTATCTGATAAAACGTCCCATCAGGCGCTTGAAGCGTGTATTCGGGTAAGCCGTCGCAGGTCACGGGAGTATAGTTCAGGCAGTTCAGCTGCGCGAAAATGCTTTTGTCCTCATCGGTCAGGGTGTAGCAGTCTGTCCTGCCCGGAGTTATTGATTTACTTTTGTCGATCATCGTCCAAATGATACCCTTCGGGCGCGCATCGTTGTCGGTTATATAGGGCTTAGCCGCCGTCACCTGCAAGAAGCAAACCGACATGACCTCGGCATAGGCGCAGTCGTCCTCGTACTTCCATGAATATTTGATATTTATCATGCTGTCGGACGGTTCAATGCGGTCTATCTGCGCCATTGGCTCCGTCCCCGAGCCCTGCGAAAGCGTGTTGACGATAAGCACGTTGTTATCGAAGAAATCCTCACCGTAGAATATCTCCTTTGTGTAGAAGTTGATTCGCTCCTGTATGAAATCCTCGGGGTAGATCGGCTCCATGTAGGCGCGGAGGTCGTCGGCGTTTCTGATTATCGCCTTGTATCCGTCTTTCAGCAGATCGTAATTGTCCCAATTTGCCGAAAAGCACTGACTTACGAACCACGCGGGTTGGTATATGTCCGAGTGGAAATCCGGGTCTTTATGTTCCTGATAATTCTCGGGTGGTTTTTCTTCTTGCTTGGGCTCATCGGTGTTCTTTGGGTCAATGTGCGGCTGAACGGTCGGAGTGGCGTATGTTTCCTTCGGCTGTTCCGTCTGCTGTTTGGTGTCGGTGTTCGCAAGCGGCGTGCTTCCGATCAGCGTTGTGGAAACGGCTGTTTCTTCGGTCGTTTTGGTCGTTGTCGCGGCTTTTTTCTTCTTTGCGTTAGTTTCAGATACGGTTTCTTCTGCGGAACTTGTGGTTTCGGCAGGCTCTTCCGCGGCGGCAGACGGTGCAAACGTAAACGCCGGCAGAGTTTCCGCGTCCTTCTCAGTTCTTTCCATGCGCGTAAATTCGCCCACATCGCCGCAGCCGCAAAGCAAGAACGCAGCAAGTACTATCATAATCTTTTTCATAGCATTTCCCTCCTGTTTAATCTTCTTTTGCCTTGTACACTATATAAAAATCGGTGCGCCCGAATTTCACGGCGATCCGATCGTTTTCAAGCGAATATACCACCGCGCTGTCTGCAAAGCCGTCGTCGAGAGCCACTTCGATAAGCACACTCCCGAGCATATCCTCTGTGACCGTCTCGCCCGTGCAGACATATTCCCCGCCTGCAAAAAAAGTCGGGTATCGTCTGCAAAACTCGTCGACGCCGAAATATGCCGCTGCGTTGGCGGTTTCGGTCGATCCCGGCAGACCGTCCGTTTCCTCGTCGGGCTGAAAGACCGGCTCGCTTTCGTTCTCGGGAGCGGCTCCAATAAGCTCTGCGGCGGTAACAATCATCGTGGTGGTCTGCGCCGCCGTTTCCTCGCGGAATATACCTTCGGGTGTACCGGACTGACCGTCGGGTATCATCGTTTCGGGGAGATCCTCCTCGATGATGACTTGCTCTGTTGAGGGCATTGTCTCTTTTTTGGTAGTCGTGCTCTTTTCGGCTGTGTCTTTGAGAGCATTTGTTTCCGCGGGCGCTCCTGTTGTTTCGATAACAGTCGTTTCGGCAGAAACGGGCGCGGTCTCCATTGCCGCTTCGGGAACACCGTCCGGAATTATCTCCTGCCTGTCGAACACCGCCCCGACACCTATCATCAGAGCGAAAGCCGCAAACGTCGGCACACCAATCACAGCCGCCCTTTTCACCGCTTCGTTTCGGCGGCGTTTTTTCTCTAAATATTCGTCGCGTATGCGGAAAACCGCGTCTGCCATTTCCTTAGAGTTCTTCATAGCTGAACCCCGCCCTTTCAAGTTTTTCCCTTAATGACTTCTTTGCTCTGTACAGCAGATCGCCGATCTGCCGCTTTGTTTTGTGCATGATCTTCGCCGCGCCTTCGGTGTCCTGCCCTTCAAAATAGGTGAGGTACAGCACCTGAAAATAGTCGGCGTTAAGCTCCCGCATAGCGCGGTGGACGGCAATATTCTGCTTCGAGCGCAGATAATCGCGTTCCAAATCAGAACCATCAGACAACGTGAAAAGCTCGTCTATCGGCTGATCGGTGAACCTCGCCCGATGGCGTTTCAAATGATTGTAAGCCTTATTTCTTGCAATGGTATAAAGCCATGTTTTGAAGCTGCACCGTCCGTCAAACCGCGGCTTTTTCACGGCGAGCTTCACAAAGGTATCCTGCACAATATCCTCGGTCTCGGTAGGGTCGCCGACAATTCCGTTCACGAAGAGGGTCAGCCCCGCGTGATAAATGTCGATCAGCTCCCTCAGACCGTTATCGTCACCATTAAGGAAACGGCGGTAGCGCTCCTCGTCGCCCCTCATATAGTTCCTCCCAATTATCGCAATTGCTTTCTGTATATTAGACACACGGGCGGCAGATTTTTCGCACCCGACATGAAAAAATTTTTCCCGATATAATTATAGACCAAATTGTGCGGTATTTCAATACTTTTGAAGTACAGAACCCATCTTCGTTCATGAAAAGTTTACATTCGAAGTGATATGCTTATCTTTGAATTTGTCAATTTTTTTCGTTTTTTCGGACTGTCGTCTGTTCCCCCGCTCATTGAATATCCGCAAAAACTAACGACGGCAAAGTGGAAAACTCCCCTTGCCGCCGTTGTCGTTTAGCTTATTTCCAAGAAATTATGCCTGTATAATATCGGTCAGAATTGCCTCTCCCCTGCCTTTGACACTGTAAGCTCCGTAACCCGCAGGGATAAAGCAGCTTTCGCCCTTTTTCAGCTCCGTGCCGCCAATATCGAACGAACCGTCCAGAATAAGCAGCGAATTGAACGAACCCTCGCCCGCTTCAAGCTCCGCCGCGGTCTGTATTTCGAGCTTGCGCACATTAAAATATTCGCATGAAGCAAGCAGAGTTTCCGCATAACCATGTCTTTCGAGGCGTTCGCCCTGCGGCTTGGTCGGACGGTTGGGCGGCGTAAGCTTTGTCACCTCGCAGGCTTTTTCGATGTGAAGCTCGCGGGGCTTGCCGTCATTGCCGACTCTGCCGTAATCGTAAATGCGGTATGTCGTATTGGAATTCTGCTGTATTTCCGCGATAAGTATACCCTTGCCTATCGCGTGAAGCGTCCCCGACTCGATAAAGAACACGTCGCCCCTATGCACGGGGACGTTGTTGGTCACTTCAAGAAGAGTATTGTTCTTTATGCGCTCGGCGAACTCCTCGCGGGTGATCTCATGCCTGAAACCGTAAAGCAGCTCCGCACCCTCCTCTGCGTCGATGACGTACCACATCTCGGTCTTGCCGTATTCGCCCTCAACGCGCAAAGCGTACTCGTTGCTCGGATGAACCTGCACCGACAAATTATCCTTAGCGTCAATGAGCTTGATAAGTATGGGAAAATACTCGAACCTGCCGCAATAGCTGCCAAGCGCGTTTTCGGATTTAGAAACATATTCTTCAAGAGTCATACCCGCGTACACGCCGTTTGCAATAACGCTCTTTCCGTCCTTGTGACAGGAAAGCTCCCAGCTCTCGGCGATCTTGTCGGAGTCCGAGATCTTCCCGAACTCGTCGCGCAGCCGCGTTCCGCCCCAGATGTAGTCTTTGCATGGAGCTGCCAACTTCATAACATATTTTTCCATATAATTTTCTCCCGTATATTTTTTTCTTTCATTATCATTCCTGCGGATCTCTTATGCCAATATTTTTCCGATCTCCTTAAGCTCTTCCTCCGAAAAATCAAGATTCTCAATTGCCTTGACATTATCCGCTATCTGCTCGGGACGGCTCGCGCCGACAAGCACCGTCGCGACCGCCTTGTTATTCAGCAGCCAGGCGATAGCCATTTGCGAAAGCTTCTGCCCGCGCCGCGCCGCGATCTCATTCAGCGCACGAAGTCTGCCGAGCATCTTCTCGTCGAGCTGCCCGCCTATCCAGGTGTCGCCTTTGCCGACACGCGAATCCTTCGGCACTCCGTTCAGATAACGGTCGGTAAGAAAGCCCTGATACAGCGGCGAGAATACCGCAAGACTAAGTCCGTTTTCCGTGCAGTAGCCGTCAAGACCATCGTCCTCGACCCGGCGGTTTAGCATCGAATACGAAGGCTGATTGATGATGAACGGCGTGCGGAGCTCCTTAAATATCGCCTGTATCTCGGCTGTCTGCTGCCTGTTATAGTTGGATATGCCGACATAAAGAGCCTTGCCCTGCCGCACGATATGATCGAGCGCGACCGCAGTTTCTTCAAGCGGGGTCTCCGGGTCGAAAACATGGTGATAAAAAATATCGACGTAATCAAGACCCATTCGTTTAAGGCTCTGATCGAGGGAAGCGACGAGATATTTTCTGCTGCCGTTCCTGTCGCCGTAAGGACCCTCCCACATCTCATAACCTGCTTTGGTGGAGATGCAAAGTTCATCACGGTAGGCACCAAGCCCGTGGGCGAGCACCTTGCCAAAGTTTTCCTCCGCCGAGCCGTTATACGGATTACCGTAATTGTTCGCGAGGTCGAAATGAGTTATACCGAGATCGAAAGCGGTATGACACATTTTTTCGACATTGGCAAAATCCGAGCCGTAGCCGAAATTCTTCCACAGTCCGAGAGAAACGGCAGGGAGTTTAAGTCCGCTGTTTCCGACGCGGTTGTATTTCATATTTTCGTATCTGTTTTTATCAGCTGTGTACATAATTATGCACCTCCATTAACAATATAGCATATTATTTTATATTTGTCAATATAAGATTATTATATAATTTAACAAAGAGAACGCAATAAGCAGCAAAGCGGCTGACCGATTTCTTGTAATTTGTTATTACAAATTGTATGAATAATTCTAATTTGGCAGAGTTGTATCATACAACATAATTTGGAAGCACCATTCCGAAAGCCATGTTCGGTTGTTAAATCCGCTTGCCTTTATATAAAAATATTCACCCATATAAAGATTAGAATAACTATTGACAAGAGCAATTCTTTGTGCTATAATATTTAACAATAACAAAAATATACACTAAATTAGACAAGTTTGTGAATTTATTTGGGATAATTCACTAGGGGGGCACGGTTAAAACAACCGTAAAATTATTCGCAAATGCGCGATTTTCCGCAGTTTTAGTAAACGCAAAGGAGAATATTATCGCATATATGAAAATATTATAACAAAAGAGTTCGTCAATATTTCAGAGACCAAAGCATAGAAAGACCGACCCGCTGTTTTACAGCCCCGATCTTCCGAAGCAAAATCTTTGTCATGTACGGATTTTTTGCAAAAGCAGGTTCGGATACCGAAAGACTCCCAGGTTTTGTACGAACATATTTTTCATTATATGTCGTGATAACTTTCCCGACATACGGCTGATCGTGCGGCGTATAATCAATTCAGTCCGAAAAGTACCTTATAACGGTGCTTTAATGAGCAGAAGCCTGATTTTGAAAGGTAAAGCAAGCTATATTGAACGGAGGAATTTGTCATGTCAAAATCGAAAACGATTACAAAGCGATTGTTGTCGGTGCTGTCATCGGTAGCGCTGGCAGCATCGTGCCTTGCTCTTCAAATGCCGGAAACTCATGCAATCGCACTTGAAGCGGGACAGGTCGCAAATCCTGTCATCTGGGCGGACGTTCCCGACCCGGATATCATCAGAGTAGGCGACACTTACTATATGGTAAGTACAACAATGTTCTTTAATCCCGGCGTGCCCGTTATGAAGTCGAAAGACCTTGTTTCGTGGGAGATATGCTCCTACGTTTACGACACGATGGCTGACGGCGCCAAGCAGACGCTTTCGGGCGGTCAGCATGATTACGCTCACGGCTCGTGGGCTGCCAGTCTTAGATATCATAAGGGAACCTTCTATGTATTCTTCGGCAGCTACGGCACAAACAAGTCGTACATCTACAAAACTACCGATATCGAAAGCGGCAACTGGACAAAGAGCGAAATAAACGGTATGTACCACGACGCTTCGATACTTTTCGACGACGACGGGAGAAACTATCTCGTATTCGGCGGAAACGGCGAGATCAAGATCAAGGAACTCAATTCCGAGATGACAGGTTTTGCTTACGGCGCTCAGGAACGCACTCTGTTAAAAACAGGTCTTACGGGTCTCAGCGGCGAGGGTTCGCACGTTCAGAAGATCAACGGCTGGTACTACGTTTTCCTTATCGCATGGCCCAACAACAGCGGAAGAATCGAGCTTTGTTACAGAAGCAAGAGCCTTACGGGCAATTTTGAAGGAAAGACCGTGCTCAATTCGGGTCTCGGAACCTACGGCTCGGGCGTAGCGCAGGGCGGTATCGTTGATACTCCCGACGGAAACTGGTACGGACTTCTTTTCCAGGATCATGGCTCTGTCGGACGTATCCCCGTTCTTGTACCCGTTACCTGGCAGAACGACTGGCCGATGATGGGCGTAAACGGCAAGGCTCCCGTTGTGCTCGATATGCCCGGAAATCATACCGGAACACAGCTCGCCAAAGACGACGAGTTCAGTTACAGCGCAAACAAGCTGAAGCTCGAATGGCAGTGGAACCATAATCCCGACAACAGGTATTGGTCCGTTACGCAGAGACCCGGCTGGCTCCGTCTTACCAACGGCTATACGGCGCAGAGTATAATCCATGCAAGAAATACCCTGACCATGAGAACCGAAGGTCCTTCCTGCTCCGGCGTTATCAAGATGGACGTTTCCAACATGAAGCCCGGCGACTGCGCAGGTCTTTCCGCATTCCAGTATAACTACGGAAATGTCGGCGTTCGCGTTACCGACAGCGGAGAAAAGAAGATCTATATGGCAACGAACGGCAACTATAACAGCAACGGCGACGTTATGAACAGCTCCGACAAGATTCAGGAAGAAGTCGCGCTCAGCGGAAACACGGTTTATCTCAAGACCGATTTCCAGTTCAACACCGTTGACGGAAACTATAACGTATCAAATAATATAGATAAGGTAAACTTCTACTACTCCCTTGACGGTTCCTCCTGGAAGAAGATAGGCACGACCGTTAATATGACCTACGACCTGAAACTCTTTACGGGTTACAGAAACGCCATTTACAGCTACGCCACCAAGACTACGGGCGGTTATGTCGATGTTGACTATTTCGACTACGAACGCGCCGAATGGAACGCTCCTTCGATAGTAGAGCCAGACGCGGACGGCTACTGGATCCACGATACCTTTGAAAGCGGAACAAGTGGCTGGTCGGCAAGAGGCGGCTGCACCGCTGCCACAAGCTCCGACTCGAAGTCCAAGGGCTCGAAGTCGCTTTATCTTTCGGACAGAAGCGCTACCTGGAACGGCGGACAGAGAAATCTGAGCTCGGCTATCTTCACACCCGGCAAGAGCTACGCATTCAGCGCTTCATTTGCCAATCTCGAAGGCGCCGACAATACCGAATACAAGCTCACATTGCAGTACGACCTGAACGGCGAGGCTTGCTACGACAAGATAGCTCTCGGTACGGCTAAGCGCGGCAGTTACGTTCAGCTCTATAATCCGAGCTACACTATCCCCTCGGGTGCTTCAAATCTTGTTCTCGTAGCCGAGACCGCCGAAGAGACCTGCGATTTCTACCTCGACGAAGTGATCGTAGCGCCCGTAGGAGCAAAGATCGAAGTTGCGGGAGGCACCTCTTCATCTACCACCGATACAAGCTCATACATATTCCGCGATACTTTTGAAAGCGGTACCGACGACTGGTCGGGAAGAGGCGGCTGCACAGCCGAAACAAGCTCCGACGCGAGATATTCGGGCGGCAAGTCGCTCAGTCTTTCGGGAAGAACAGCCGCATGGCACGGCGGACAGAAATCCCTGAGCACGAGCACGTTCGTACCCGGCAAGAGCTATGCGTTCAGCGCGTGCTTTACGAATCTCGAAGGCTCGAATCCCACCGAATTCAAGCTAACTTTACAGTACGATCTGAACGATGAGACAAGATACGACAAGATAGCGCAGGCGGCAGGAAACCGCGGCAAGTTCGTTCAGCTCTACAATTCCAACTATACTATCCCCTCGGGCGCTTCAAATCTTGTTCTTATAGCCGAGACCACTCAGGAGACCTGCGATATTTTCTTAGACGAAGTTATTGCCGCTCCCGCGGGAACAAAGATCGACGGACCCAAGTCAACCGCTATCGTAAGAGTCGGATCGGGCGACGTAGACATGAACGGCAAGATCACTGCTGCCGACCTTGCGGCGCTCAAAATAGGCATAAAGAACGGTTTCCTGAATGGTGAAGCCAAGAAGAACGCAGATGTAGATCAGAGTGGCGAAATCGATTCTGCCGACGCCGAGATGCTCCGTTCATATCTCATCGGCGAGATCGCGGCGATCCCGCAGCCCGAACCCGAAGTAACGCCTTTCAATTACAGCGCAAACCTCCAGTATAAGGCAGCTCCCAACGACTACTTCAAACAGCCCGCCAACCACGGAACCGTTGTCAAGGAGACCTATAACGGCATCAACGGCAGCAAGACCATGTATGTATATCTCCCCGCAGGCTATGACAAGTCGAAGAAATACAATGTCTTCTACCTTATGCACGGCGGTGGAGAAAACGAAGGCACCTGCTTCAACGACAGCGCGATTGATATCGACATCATGCTCGACAACATGATCGCAAACGGCGATATCGAGCCGATGATCGTGGTAACGCCCACCTTCAACAACTGCCCTGCTCCCGACGGCAATATGGGCGCGGGCACTGTTTGGAACGAAATGCGTCAGAGCATAATCCCGTATGTTGAAAGCAAGTATTCCACCTACGCAAACGGCAATACCAGCATTTCGAGCCTGAATGCTTCACGCTTCCACAGAGCCTACGGCGGTTTCTCGATGGGCGGCGGCTCGACATGGAAGATGCTCTGCAACAACCTCGATATCTGCGCCTATTATATGCCTCTCTCGGGTCACTCCTGGGACGGCGCTTCGGGCATACAGAACGCGATCGACAAACTGGGCTATTCCAAGCGTGACTACTTTGTTCTCGCCGCGACAGGAACGGGAGACCTTGCCTACGACAACATGAAGCCGCTGATAGCCTCATTAAAGAGCGATACCAAGCGCTTCACCTACACGAGCGACTTCTCTAAGGGCAACTTCTACTTTCTCGAAGCACAGGGCAACGTTCACTACTGGCCGCAGGTCCGTCATTACATCTATGACGCACTCCCCTACTTCTTCCACGAAGGACAGTAACCGAACGAGTTACACTCTCATAAAAGAATAACGGCTTCAAGCCCCCGGAGTTTTTCGGGGGCTTTTTATTTATGAACTTTTTATGAAAATTCATGCTTAATTGGCAAAAATTATTGAAAACGATTACGTGATCATGCAGCAAAATAGCCCGTTTTTTAATGATCGGGTAAACTATGTCTGTATTTCGTTGATGTGAAAAAAAGTTTACAAATAAATTTGCAAAAATATGTAGACAAAAACGAATTGATATGGTATAATATATTCACATTCAATAATCTTTTTGCATATCCGCGCAGGATATGTATTTTTATCCGAACCTACTTAAACGTTTGAATTTTGCTTATATCATGAATTGGAGTGTTTAAAAATGAAAAATTACGGAAAAAAGGTCGCCGCATTTGCTACTTCGCTCTTAACTGCTGGAACAATGATGACTTCGGCTCTGCCGCTGACCGCGTCCGCCGACGGAGATAATAATTACGCAGAGGCTTTGGCATTATCTTTGTATTTCTACGATGCCAATGAGTGCGGTTCCGCTGTAAATGACGGTCCGCTGACATGGCGCGGCAACTGTCACACGGAAGACGGTAAACTCAAGCTTTCCAACGCTACAAATTTTGACAACAGTCTTACTTCGCTGGTCGATCCCGACGGAGACGGCTGTGTGGATATGTCCGGCGGCTATCATGACGCGGGAGATCATATCAAATTTAACCTGACAATGGGCTTTGGTTTTTCGTCCTTGGCAATGTCGGAGTATCTGAACCCCGGCGCATATGAGAAGGCAGGCTGCAAGGATCATCTGCTGTCGATCTGCAAAAAGAATGCCGACTATATGATGAAGTCAACATTCCTGGACAATTCCGGCGAAGTTGCTACTATCTGTTATGTAGTTGCGGACGGCGGCGTTGACCACAGCATGATGACTCCTCCCGAAGAGCAGCACTACGACCGCGCTTCTTACTGGCTGACGAGAAACTCCAACAACTCCGCTTGCTGCGGTGAAATGGCGGCTGCTCTTGCAGGCTGTGCTTATCTTTACAAGGATGTTGATGCCAACTATTCTAAGGAATGTCTGAAATATGCTAAGGCTATCTACAATTTCGGTATGAATCACCGGGGCAATTATACCAGCGGTCAGGCTCCTTATTACAGCACCGCCGATGACTCACAGGATGAGCTGCTGTTGGCTTCCGCATGGCTGTATATCTGCGGAGAGGGTTCTCAGCCTTCCACAAAGCCTTCTAACGGTAATTACAACGGCAAGTATGACTGCTATCGCTATACATGGGATAAGGTATATCAGGGTTATGCTGCT
>JAILFF010000145.1 GCA_024697705.1 Ruminococcus sp. | reverse complement strand
CCTCATACATTTCCTTGATAATCATCTTTTTTGCCATACTGATCACCTTTCTGCTACCTCCTTTTAGCCAAGGGACTTTCCACATCTTAGCTAAAATTGTAGCATTTTATTTCGGTGCCGGCAAGGTGACATACCCTTCGTCTGCCTTATGCACTTTTCGAGGCCTTTCTGTGCAATTCTATTTTACCATAAACAATCAATTCATATAAAATGGAAAATAAAAAATATGTGTTTTGGGAAAAATGTCATATTGTACAAAATAATCAAGGAAAAATTGTGAACTATTTCAGAAAGAAAACCAAGATTTTGTTGCGGATTTGTTGCAGGTGATGTGCTATAATAATATACAAGTTCAATTCATACATAGAAAGGATATAAAGTCATGATGAATATGCTTGAAGAAGCCATAATCTATGCGACGGTGCTGCATCAGGGAAGGGTGCGCAAATTCAGCGGCATACCGTACATTCTGCACCCGATGGAGGTAGCACAGATTCTTTCGACCATGACGAGCGATCAGGAGATAATCACGGCGGGAATACTTCACGACGTAGTCGAGGACACCGACGGAACCCTCGCCGAGATAGAAAAGCGCTTCGGAAAACGTGTCGCGTTTCTTGTATCGTCCGAGTCCGAACCCGAATACCCCGAAGAAGACAAACGCGCAACATGGCAGCGCCGCAAGGAAGAATCCCTTCAAGTGCTTCGCGGCAGCACCGATATCGGCGTGAAAATGCTTTGGCTCGCGGACAAGCTTGCAAATATTCGTTCGCTTGCAGGGGAATATTCCGCCCACGGCGAGGAGATATGGCAGAAGCTTCACCAAAGCGACCCCGCAATGCAGCTTTGGTACTACCGCTCTATCGCCGATATCGTGGAGCTTTCGCTGAACAAAACGGGCGCTTTCAAAGAGATGATAAAGCATATCAATTTCATCTGGCCCGGTACGTTCGATTCGGAAAAAGCGCGGTTCAAGAAGTACCGCGAGGTGTCGGTGGACGGCTGCAAGCTGCTCGGGCGCGGCGCGAAAGGCGAGGTCTACCGTTACGACGACGAACTGGTAATCAAGATATACAACGAAAACAACACCTATCGCGACGTTGAG
This sequence comes from Ruminococcus sp., assembly GCA_024697705.1. Lineage (GTDB taxonomy): Bacteria > Bacillota > Clostridia > Oscillospirales > Ruminococcaceae > YE71. The sequence continues at coordinate 6,262 of JAILFF010000145.1, read as the reverse complement.
CGAGAGATAGCTTTGAGCCGCAAGGCGTTCATACTCGGCGTGCCGACGGCTATTTCCTTCGGTATCGTGTCGGTGGGCGAGAGGTATGGCGCTATGTTCGAGCTTGTTGATTCACAGACGATCTCGCACTTTATCGCTAAGGCTCCCGGACAGGTCGATGCCTACGCGAAGATAATGTCCGACGTTGCGCACAGCATACACGATATTGAGGCTTCTGAGGAGGACGGCTTTCCCGAAGTTTACGACCGTCTGCGCGGGTACATCAACAGCGGCATAGCCTACGAGGACGAAGCCCTCGCAGAGAAATGCCTGAAACTGGTAGACGCTCTTCCCGATAAGGAACACCTCGTTCACGGCGATTTCCATACGAATAATGTATTTCTCCAGCAGAGCGAGCCGCTTCTTATCGACATGGACAGGATATCCCGCGGACACCCGATATCCGAGATAGCAGACCTTTACTATTTCTATGTAGTGCTGGGCGAGGAAAATCCTTCTACGGTCGAGAAATTCATGGGATTTTCTTACGAAACGGCGCAGAGGTTCTTCCGCACGTTCCTTATAAACTATCTCGGCACGGAGGACGAAAGCAGGCTCGAGGAAGTAACAGAAAAGGCTTCCCTGCTCTGCTGCTGCCGAATGATTCGCAAGCTTCGCACGAAAGGCACGCTGACCGAAGAAAACAGGCAGACGATGCGGAGGTACATCGAAAAAGTCTCCGCGCTTGCAGACAGGCTCGATACGCTTGCATTTTGAAGCACTTATTGAGAAAAAAAATACAGTCAATTACCGCCGTTTTCGGTGGAAAAATATAATTTCAGAAAAGAGGTACTTTTATGAAGATCACAGGCTTTAATCCGCAGGTAATAACCAAAGATCCCGAGGCAGTTATCGCCATATTTAGGCACTCGGCTTTGTGCGCACGCACAGCAAATCGGGCGACGAGGAATTTGCGTTCTCGTCGGTACGCATGGAGAGAAAGAGGGACGGCAGTGAAGACGAGGATTTCCATGTTGACGTTATTTCCGCGCCGACCAACAACCTTCCCCGCGACCTGACTACCATTCGCATAAACGTTGACGATTTCGACGCCGCTTACGAGCTGCTGAAAATCCGCGGCTTCACAGAGCCTCCCGGATTCGGCAAGAACGAGACTTCGAGCAGCAAGTACACATATCTTGCTTCTCCGTCCGGAATGATGATCGACGTTTGCCGGCATATCAAAAAATGATTATTTTCGCATAAAAGTCACTGTTCAAGAATTAATTTACAGAAAGAGGTATTTCTATGAAGATCACAGCATTTAACCCGCTTATCGTTACGAAGGACGCAAAGGCAGTTACGGAGCTTTTCGAGGTGCTGGGCTTTGAGCACGCTCACAAGAAGACCGGCATAAACGACGATGTGACCAGCTTCGACATGAAGCACCCCGGAGGCTTCCGCGTTGACGTAGCTCAGGTAGATCAGATGCCGCAGGATATGACCGCTATCAGAATGAACGTGCGCGACTTCGACGAGGCTTACAAGTTCCTTACCGAACACGGCTTCAAGAACGCTCAGGGCGACAAGGTGACTGAAACCGGCTCGTCAAAGGCTACCCTCATGGTATCGCCCTCCGGATTTGCTATAAGCCTTGCGGAGCATATCAGGAAAGATAATGAATAAGCATCAGAACAAACGGATGTTTCACTATGAAGATAACATCCTTATAACCCGATAATTATCACCAACAATTTCGAGGCTGCATTAAAGCTGTACGAAGAACTGGGATTTACCGTTAAGCATCACCCTGTTATTGAGAACAGCAACTACGGAAAAGTCGAACGTTACGTTTTGGAGAACAAGGACGGTTTCCGTGTAGACATTTGCCCCACTGTCGCTGTCGGTGATGTGAAACCCGAAAAAGACATTGTAGCGCTCCGCGTGAAGGTGGATAATATTGAGGAAGCCGTTGAACTTCTGACATCAAAGGGATTCAAGATGCTCCCGCAGCAAACCGAGTTTTTCGAGTGCGAGTTTTTTACAGCTGCGTCCTTTGTATCCCCCGGCGGTACAATGATAAATCTCATCAAGCACAAAAAAGACCATAAGTAAACCTGCTAACATTTGAAAACGGAATTTTATTTATCAAAAAAGGAGTAATAATTATGAAGATCACATCTTTCAACCCGCTTATCGTTACCAAGGACGCGGAGAACGTTATCAAGCTGTTTGAGTCTTTGGGCTTTGAAAGGCGCCACAACCTCGAAGCCAACACCGGCAATGTGGACTTTACCAGCGTGCGCATGAAGGACGCAAACGGCTTTTATGTTGATGTGGCAAATGTTCCCGTGCCGCAGGATCTTACCCTGATAAGGATGAACGTTGACGATTTCGATGAGGCTTTCAAGTTCCTCACCGAGAGAGGATTCACCAAGGCAGGCGGTGAGAATACCGTTGATACCAAGACGAACAAGTCCGCTATGATGAAGTCGCCTTCGGGATTTGCCTTCGATCTCTGTCAGCACATCAAGGATTGATAAATAATAACACATAAACGAACAAGCCCGTCAGACAACGTTTAGCATGACGTTTTACAGTCAAATACGGAGCAAAAGCACCGTATGAGCGATAGCTAAACGACTTAAGCTGTCGGGCTTGACTGTTCGCAGTCAGCTAACAGAAAAAGGGCAAAATATAAAATATAGGTTAAAAAAGTTATATTTCCCTGACGAAAATCAAATCGACAATAATCAAACAACAGGTGATCCGATTGGAAAACGATAATCTATTTGAGTCAATGAAGCCCGCAAGGGCTTTGGCAAAAATGGCTCTGCCGACGATAGGCAGTCAGCTGATAATCCTCGTCTATAACCTCGCGGATATTTGGTTCATCGGGCGAACAAACGACCCGTATATGATAGGCGCTTCATCGCTTGCCTTGACGGTGTATCTCGCGGCGGCGGCTCTTGCAAACACCTTCGGTGTGGGCGGCTGAACGCTTATGGTACGGCTTATAGGCGAGAAAAAGACAGATGAAGCCCGCAAGGTCGCCTCATACACCGTTACGGCTTCTGCGATAGCGGCGCTCATTTTCTCTGTTTTGGTGCTTGCGTTTATGAACCCTCTGCTGCGGGTGCTCGGCGCGGGCGATAATACTCTTGCTTACGGAAGGCAGTATCTTCTGACGACGACCGTGATCGGCGGCACACCGACGGTACTTTCGATGAGTATGCCGCAGCTGCTCAGAAATGTCGGCTACTCAAAGAGCGCGGGGCTCGGAGTGGCTCTCGGCAGCCTGATGAACATAGCACTCGACCCGCTGTTCATGTTCGTGATATTGCCGAAAGGAAATGAAGTCTTGGGTGCGGGTATCGCTACGGCGCTTGCTAATTTCATCTCGCTTGCGTTCTTTGTGATCGCTTTCGGGAAAGTAAAGGACAAGAGTATTCTGACTATCCCGCGAAGGCTCGAAAAGCTCGGTACGGAGCACAAAAGATCGTTTTATTCGGTAGGCATACCCGCCGCTGTCGCAATCTTTCTTTTTGACCTTGTGACGATAGTGATAAACCGTCTGCTTGTCGATTACGGAGATATCGAGCTTGCCGCGATGGGGATAGTCCTTAAAGCTTGAACGCATACCTATTAACGTGGGGCTCGGAGTTTGTCTCGGAATGGTGCCGCTGATCGGATATAACTTCGGTTCGCGTAATTTCAGCCGCATGAATGATTTTTCAACGCTTGCACGAAATGTCATCATCGGTTTTTCGGTGTTCTGTTCGGTGCTGTTTTGGATATTTGCAAGACAGATCGTCGGCGCTTTCATAGACAATGCGGAAACGATACGTCTCGGAGCAGAATTCCTGCGAGGCAGGTGCTTCGCGCTGCCGTTCATGATGATAGGCTATCATGTCGTAAACTACATGAACGCCGTCAACAAGGGAAAGATATCCTTTTTGCTGGCGATTATCCGCCATCTGCTGCTGATAATCCCGATCATGCTGATAATGAACATTATTTGGGGGCTGAACGGGCTTGTATGGTCGCAGCTCATTTCCGACGCGGCAAACGCGCTCGTTGCTTGTCTGTTCATGAGCAAGATCGGCAGGAGCATAACAGGCTCGGCTAAATAGCTGACAGGGAAAAAGCGGCTGTGAAAGCATTTCCACAGTCGCTTATGTTTCGATTTATGATCTTATAGGGCATTAAAAGCATTTCTCAATGATGACCTCTGCCTTGCCGCCGCAGATACTGACCTTGACCTCGTCCGAAAGCTTGGCTATGATGGATTTTTCCAGCTCGTCGCGTTCTTCCCTGCACATTTCGGTATTTTCCGCTACATTGCTGCGGTAGTTTGACAAGGTCCAGTACCGATCGACTGCGGAAGGCGTTGTGTGAGAAGCGTAGCAGCCCATTTCAAACCACGACTGCTTTACGAACTGCTCATCGTCCGTATGCTGAATACTCCAGCGTAGTATCTGCCTGATCTTACCCATAATGCCTTTGGCGTCCTCGTTCTTTCCCGAGGTCGAGACCGCAAGCAGCTTCTCCTCCTGACCGTCGCTGACATCTGCATTGGCGGACACACAAATGCGGCAAAGAATTCCCTTTTCGCTCTTTTCGGATTCGATCCAGAAATCGCCCTTGAAATTCGGGATGATCCCATGCACAAGGCTGACAGCCTCCTCCGTCAGCAGGCGGATATGCATGGCATTTTTGCCGGTCAGACCGAGATACTCCGTAAAATGCTCGGCTTCCAGCATCGCAGCACTCTGACCTTTCAGATCGCCGTAAATAGAGATCAAATCTGTTTTCATTGTACTCCCCTCCTTACCGAATATTCAGGATATCCGAGAATCCCGTCACATCGAAGATCTCCATAATATCATCACTGCAACCGGTGACGGTCATTTCACCCTGCTTGCTTATGATCTTCTGTGCAGACAGCAAAACACGCAGTCCCGCGGAAGAAATGTACTCAAGATCGCTGAGATCAAAGGTAAGCTCTTTGACATCATTAAGTTCGTTCTTCACAACAGCTTCAAGCTTGGGTGCGGTGGTTGTATCAAGTCTGCCCTCGATCGCAAGAGTCAGCGCGGTTCCCTTTGCGTTCTTTAAAATGTTCATGGCAATACCTCCAATGTAATTATAGTATACTTTAAGTATAACATACAGGGCGCAACAAATATGCAACAAAACGTAAAAATACGGGTTGATTTTTTTAACAAAGTTTTTTGTCAAAGTTTGTGCGATATCAACAACGTTCGTTTAAATGCACAACTATCGGACGAAAAATTTGTTAATAAACACAAGCCAAACCGCCATGATTTGTTGCGGATTTGTTGCGCCTTGTATGATATACTTAATATATGTGATAATAATGTTGTAAAGGAGAGATGATATATGTCAAACAAATCAAATATTGCCGCGATTGTTATTTCGATAGTAAGCCTTTGCACCGCAGGGGTATCGGTCGGAATCGCCGCGCACAGCAAGAATACCTCTCATAATGCTCCAGCTGTAACACAAGCGGCATCGGAAGCGCCCGCCGAAACAACAGCGGCGGCAATTACGACCGAAGTCCCCCTTTCTTCCACACAGCCGGTGGAAACCGACAACGAGAATGTGTCTCAATATGTAATGTATATCGGTACTAACGACAAGGACACCTACAAACCCGAGCACACCCAAGACGAGGCAATGAAGATAGTTGATGAGATATGCCTGAAATACTTTGACGGATACACCTTGCAGGAGGCAACGGGCTCGTGGAAGGACGAAAAAGACATAATAACACACGAATACACGATAGTTTGCTACTTTGACGATGCAGATAAGAAAACGGTATATCAGGCGGCGGACGACATAATCGCCGCGCTTAATCAAAATACTGTTCTTATCGAAGAAGACGATATTATAATTGATTACTATTCGTCCCCGAACGCTTCGGCTTCCGGGACTGAAAAAGCCGAAACTCGGTCAGAACCGAAGCCTGCGGAAGTTCAGCCGATGAACATAAAGGAAAAAGCGAGTGTCAGCTATCTCGGACCCGCGGGGACATACACCGAAGAAGCGACAAAGCTGTTTTTCGGCGAAGGCGCGGAGCTTTTTCCGCAGGGAACGGTCGATGAAGCCATATCCGAGCTGAACGGCGGAAAAGCCGATTACGCCGTGATACCGCAGGAAAACACCATCGGCGGAGCGGTGACGAATTACGTTGACGCACTTATCGGGCAGGAGGACGTTTATGTGGTCGGGGAGGTAGTTCTGCCGATAAGTCAGA
>JAILFF010000323.1 GCA_024697705.1 Ruminococcus sp. | reverse complement strand
GACAACGCCCTTGACCTCTCCGATCGAATTGTGTTCGGTAAAGCTGTTACGCCGAAAGCTTACCCATATCCTGAAATTTTCCATGTTCATTGCTATCCCTCCTGCCTGATAATGTAGATTCTCTGGAATCTACAATTTTTCTGTTGACGGTATTTGTTTTCTGTGGTATACTATTATCGGGTAAGTGCGCATACTGCGTTCACTATGTTATATTATAATTCATTTAAATGGGCTTGTCAAGTGATTTTACCCATTTAAATGAACTTTGTGAATGTTTACTAATAATTCATGGGGTGATTTATCTATGTTTTACGATAATTTAAAAACTGCTTGTGACCAAAAAGGACTAAAAATCACACCGCTTGTTGCAGAATGTGGAGGAGCTAAAGGGTCAATATCTAATTGGAAAAAGGGGGCTTCTCCTAACAGTGATATTGTTGCAAAGCTCGCAGTGCGTTTAAATGTATCAACTGACTTTCTTATTTTTGGTAAAGAGTATTCGTTAACTCCAAATCTTAGTAAAGATGAGCAAGAGCTACTGTCCTATTTTAAAGAACTGAACGATAAAGATAAAGGAAGAATCCTTGGAAACGCACAAGCTCTTTCCGGCGCACTTGAAAAGCAGTTAGATGAATCTAAAAACACTATTTTTATTGAGACCTATCTTCTGCCTGTCAGCGCCGGAACAGGCATTTATCTTGATAACTGTGATCGGGAAATGCTCGAAGTGGAGGAAAACGATCTTACTCTTGAAGCTAACTTTGCTTTGCGTGTATCCGGAGACAGCATGGAACCTGACTTTAAGAACGGAGATGTTCTGCTCATCCGCTCGCAGCCCACTGTTGAGATCGGTGAGATCGGAATCTTTATTCTTGACGGAGAGGGATTTGTGAAAGAATTCGGCGGCGACTGTCTGATCTCCCACAACAAAAAATATGAAAATATTAAACTGGAAAAGTACAACGAAATCTACTGCCGTGGACTGGTCCTCGGAGTACTCGAAGATGAGCAGATAGTTTAATGCGACACTGTCGCATTAAACTATAAAAAGTGTCGCATTGTCGCATTAAAAAACCACCGCCCTCCGAGTTCTCGGTGAGCGGTAGTTTTGGTATGCTGTTCTAACTCTGCAAACGTTAAAACGCTGTATTTATGGGCGCTTGAAAGCTGTTAAAGCGGTCGCTGAAACATTAAAGCGCCTTGAAAAGCGTAAAATATATAAGCCCCGGAACTGCCGCTCTAAAGCCGTTCCGGGGCTGTTTTTTTGACACCCGATCTTGATGCCGTTTCACTTGTTGCATTTCGTTACACCTCTAAAACGCCTATATTACGCACTTTTTGAGGGTTTTGAAGGGATTTGTCGGGTTGTTACGGGTTGTTGCGTTTTTTCTGTTTTGCGCGTCAAGCAACAGCGGGATTGCTGGCTTTTGAAAACCGTGAATATGTGCTTTACAAGGCAGAACGTTTCAGAGCAAGAAGATCGGATAATAAAAAACTTGATAGCTTCAAGACGGGCGATATGGTTTCATGCGAGCTGTACGACAGTGAAGACAAGAGCGTTTACGGCACGGCGGAAAACATAAGGCTCGCAGACGGCGAATCGTATACGGGCTTTTTTCTGCGTGTAAATACCTTTCGGGCAGGACGAGCCGAAAATCATCCGAGCGTTTTTGAAGAGAGCGAAGAGATCGTTTTTCATTCGTCCGAGCTTAAAGACTCTGCGGGCGTGAAAATAGGCGGTAAGACAATAAGCGCGTTTGAGGAGAATATAAAGCGTTACGCGAAGCATACCGGAGCGGTCGGAGAAGAATATCTGAAGTGCTTTAACAATATGAGCGACAGCAAAACGCTGCTTCCCGTGTGGTATTACACCAAAAACGGAAATTACTATCTTTCCCCGTCGCAGATGTCGCGCACGGTATTTATCTGCAAGCCGAATGATATGCTCGAAAGAATGGGATATTCGAGCTGCAAGACAAAGAACGAGATGTGCGAAGCCTGTGCCCTGTTCGGAATGATAGGCGACGATGCTTTGTCGGGCAGGGTTCGTTTTTCCGACGCCGTATGCGGGAAAAAGGATATATTCGACAAGTTTTATGTCCTGCCCGTTCTCGGTTCGCCGAAATTGTCTTCGTTTGAATTTTACCTCAAAAGAAAAGACGGCGTTTACAGAGAGGATAAGGGCGCTATTGCGCCGTATGATCCCGACGACCCGAACGTTATCCTTGCGGGAAGAAAATTCTATTGGCATAATAATGGAAATAAGATCGGGCGTGACGACGAAAAGGCTGTCGAGATCGCGCTCAAAAAAAGCGATGATAATAATGCTGCAAAGGATAACTGCATCGAGCTTGTTAAAAAGGGCACGGAGTTTGCCTTCACGGTCTATTTTGACGGCATAACGGAGGAGCAGTTGAAAATGCTCGTTTTCTCGCTTGATTTCGGAGAGAACTCGGAAGATTCCGCGCTTTGTCATAAGATCGGTCACGGAAAACCCGTGGGGCTCGGTTCGGCGAAGATCGTTGCCGACAAAGTCGTTGTAAGAGACATTTCCGACGGTAAATACAGCGTACAAGACGTTTCCGAACGATTCCTCAGCCCCGACGGGAAGGAGCTTTTTAAAGAGTCGCTGCTTGCGCAGGTGCTTAAAGCCGTAAATATGAATACGATACCGAACGGCAGTATGATAAGCTATCCGCGCACCGAGACCTCTCCCGATGCGTTCAGTTGGTTTGCGGATAACAGAGAAACGATGAGAAGCACGGGTATGCCGAGATTTTTCAATCGTCTGCCCGATATTACCGATAAAGACCAATCTCTGCCGATGGCTGCAAATCCCAAAAAGAAAAACGGCAATTCCGGTAGTTATAATAAAGGACGCCGCTGAACATGAAGTGATCGAAGGTGAATCATGAAGTATTTTATTAACATCTCGAACCACCCGTCCGAGAGATGGAGCGATAAACAGAAGTCCACCGCCGAGCGGTACGGAGAGATAGTTGACCTGAGCTTTCCGCCGATATCCCCCTATGCCGACAGCGATGAGATCGACAGGCTCGTGTCGGAATACTGCGGTAAAACAGAAGAGCACGACTGTGCTGCCGTAATGGTGCAGGGCGAGTTCGTATTTACCTACCGTCTTGTCGGGCGGCTGAAGGAGAAGGGGATAACGGTGCTTTCCGCGTGCTCAGAACGGCGTGCCGCCGAGCATACCGACGAAAGCGGGAACACTGTCAAAACGAGCGAATTTGTATTTGTCGGGTTCAGAGAGTATTAGGGCTTTGTCCCGCGAGCCCTGCGCTTTCGGGCATAAAAAAACGGCAGCAGTGCGCCGCCGTTGGTAAGCAAAACAGATCGTATCGAAAACAAACAGATGCCGTTATCCTCCCGTGAGTTTATCCACTATTATGTTTATTGCTATGTCAAGAAGGATATCGGCTATCGCGTCTATCGTGTTTTTCATGCGCTGTCCTCCTCAGTTTTTGTCGGTTATTGCCTTTATCGCCGCGTCGGCGAGGGCTTTAACGATGATAATAAGTATGTCCTTTTTGGTCTTGGGTGCAAGGATAAAATTCTCTTTCATGATAATACCTCCCGAAAATGCTGTTATACGATGTTTTTCTTATGCGGTCCTGCGGCTCGTATTGGTATTTCATTGAATTCACCCGTCCTTTCGCTTTCGCGGTCTCTCTTGTTCCTGTAATATATTATAGCACGGCTGAGCGCCGATGTCATTAAAAATTTTCTGCGGTGTTTATACCGAAACGGAGAACGTTATGCAAATTAAGATATATCTTGAAAATCCTTCGGAGCTGCGGCTGCCGATGGATTACGGCTATCGGCTTTCGAGCGCTGTTTATCGGCTTGCGGCTTCCGACGGCGAATATTCGGCTTTTCTTCATGATATGGGCTACGGCGAGGACGGCAGGCGCTACAAGCTTTTCACTTACTCGCCGCTCGTCGGTCACTACCGCACAGAAGGACGTTCGATCGTTTTTGACGGAGATATCTTCTTTGAAGTGAGAAGCATCTCGAAAAGGTTCTGCGGCGCGGTCAGGGCTTCGCTGATGTCGAACGGGTGCGTCAAGCTTATGGATACGGTGCTTCGAGTAAAAATGGTCGAGTGCGGAGACAACGCGCCGTATGTTCCCGAAGCGGAGCTCCGAACGCTCTCGCCGATAGTTGTGAGCAGCTCTGCCGACGGCAAAACGGTATACTGCTCTCCCGAGGACTATCGCTGGGAAGAAATGGTGAACGCGACGCTTTCCCGAAAATTTGCCGCAGCCTACGATACCGCGCCGCCTTCTGCGGTGAGGCTCACGCTTTGCGGCAAACCGAAAAAGGTCGTCACCCGCGTAAAGGGGATATGGGTAACGGCATATCACGCACGGTTAGGGCTTTCGGCGCACCCGCAGGTCACGGCGTTTCTTTACGAGACGGGGATAGGCTCGAAGAACTCTCAGGGCTTCGGAATGATAGAGCTTATTGATTCCACAATTAATTCTTGAAAATTTATGCGCAGGACAAGCAGAAAATTCAAGAATTAATTGGGGGAGCAATAAGTGCATCGAAGGTGACGGTACAGAAGCCAACCCCTATAAGTTTGAAACTTACTATGAAATCTCTGTCGCGGGCGTAACAAGCGGCGAGACCACCACAAATTACGCCGACTTTGCCGAAGCGCTTGAAGCTTGGACGGCTGACAGCACGCTTACTTTGCTTGAAGATGTTGAGATAACAAGCACTATCAATGTCAGCGCCTCCAAGACCCTCGATCTGAACGGTCACGGCATAAAGATGACGGGCACGGGCAGAGTTATCTATGTCTCGAACAATGCTAAGGAAAACCCCGCTGTTTCATACGAGAAGGGCAAGAACGCCGTCAAGCTCACCTGGGATAAGGTCGAGGGCGCACAGAAGTACGCGGTATGCGGCTACGCGGACGGCAAATGGACTATCCTCGCAGAGGGCTTCGGCAATTCCTACGTGATGAAGGATCTCAAAACGGGCGCCGAGTACAAGGTAGCGGTAGCCGCGATGATAAACGGCAAGTGGAATACCGACTTCTCGAACGCGATCATCGTTTCGCCGAAGGAGAAGAGAGTTCCCGAATATCCCACTGTAAAGGCTCAGGCTTACAAGGATCGGTTCAGAGTACAGTGGACAGCCGTAGAAGGCGCACAGAAGTACGGTCTCGCGGTATATCAGAAGGGCAAGTGGGTGCCGAAGGTACAGTTCGACGCCGACACTACCGAATATATTTCTCCTTCGCTTAAGAAGGACGATTACAAATGCGTCATCGCAGCGAAGGTAGACGGCGAGTGGGAGCTCGGCGAAGCAGACAGCAGAGCTTTCACGGTCTCGATATTCTGATCTCTACTCATTTCACTTTACCTAATCTATCTTACAAAGCAAGGCGGCAGAGGGCGAAAGTCCTTTGCCGCTTTGTTTTGGCGCGGGACTGCCTGTGCTTCGGCAGTTCGCTCGTAACGGGCATATTCATAAGCGCGGAAAAGGGCGAGGAACAGGGAATGATACGGCTTATCGAAGATACAACTTAGCTCCCAAGAACAATTTCTTATTTCGGAAAATCGAGAAAAAGTGCGTAATAGCGTGTGTTTTGCGATTTTCCACGGCTCATTCTTATTTCGGAAAATCGATAATAGCGCGGATTTCCAAACTGCATTTTCCGAGATAACGCCCCCGATTTTCCGAACAGCGGAATATCGTAAATACGACGGTATTACGCGATTTCCTCCGATTTTCCGAAATAACTTATTTGTCTATGGGATATTGTATTTACGGTGAGCACAGCGGAGGAGAGACTTTTATTTTGCATTTGATGATAACGCTGCCGCGAGAATTTATGTACGAGCTTGTCTGCGAGAAATTTGTGGACAAGGACATCAAGCGCAATATCAGCAGGGTGAGGAGCAGGGAATGATACGGCTTATCGAAGATACAACTTAGCCCCAAGAACAATTTCTTATTTTGGAAAATCGAGAAAAAGCGTGTAATAACGTACACTTTGCGATTTTCCACGGCTGATTGTTATTTTGGAAAAACGATAACAGCGTGGATCTCAAAACTGCATTTTCCAAAATAACGTCCCCGATTTTCCAAACGGTGGAATATCGTAAAAGCGACGGTATTACGCGGTATTCTCCGATTTTCCAAAATAACTTGTTTGTCTGTGGGATATTGTATTTACGGTGAGCTCGGCGGAGAAGAGACTTATATTTTGCATTTTGCGATATAAATATATTCGATGAAGCAAAGCAAACAGATAAAATTCTTCTGTAACGCCAATAAACCGGTATCAGATGAGGCTGCTGTTCCGATATTGACATTTTTGCCGAAATGCTGTATAATAGTGATCGGAGAATATCTCCGTATCTTCAATAAAGGAGCTGTTTTATATGAAGCAAAGTTTTGACAAGGGTTTCGTAACGCCGCTGCCCGTATTCATCATCGCGACCT
>JAILFF010000322.1 GCA_024697705.1 Ruminococcus sp. | reverse complement strand
TTCTGCTTATCAAAGCAACGCCGTTCATCTCGGGTAATTCCTTGAGCGACGAGCACCCGCTGAAACAGCCCTCGCCGAGAGCCTTAACAGTGTCGTTTACCGTTACGCTTTCGATAGCCGTGCAGTTCTCGAATGCGGATTCGCCGATATAGGTAACGCCCAGCCCGATGATAACAGTCTTTATCTTATCCTTATAGCCGAGCCACGGCGCTTGGGCGGGGTTAGACATCGTTGAAAAATAATCCGCCATCTCCCCCGTGCCGCTGACCGTCAGCGTACCGCTTTCGCGGAGAATCCATTTCAGATCATTGCCGCAGGTGCCGCTTGCGATCTCGTTATCCACCGGGATAGGCGGCAGTTCGATATTCCGGCTTTCGCTGACAAGCTCCGCGCCGTCCGTGTTATCCGCGACGGCGTTAAATGCTCCCGCTCCGCCGAAAGCCATGACCGCTGCTATCGCGCCGCTTATTATTTTTCCGTACTTTTTCATTTTTGTTCCTCCATACTGATATGGCGATCAATATTTCCATGATATTGCAGCGCTTACGATGATCTCTTGCCTTTACTTTTTGTAAAAAGCTCCCCTGAGTAAAAATACACGGGGGAGCTTGCTTCTTTATTAATCAAGCGACATCTCCATGATGGGCTTCAATACATCGCCGCCCGCAGGTACCATCGGCAGAACATTTACGTCCTTGTCGATAACACACTCAACAAGACACGGTCTTCCGCATTCAAGAGCCCTCTTCAAGCCCGGCTCGATCTCGTTCTTGCTCGTGATGCGCACGCCTTCGATGCCGAACGCCTCAGCAAGCTTCATGTAATCCGTGCCGCGGTCAAGAGTCGTCTGCGAAAAACGCTTATCATAGAAAAGCCTCTGCCACTGACGAACCATGCCCAATACGTTGTTGACGAACACAAGCTCGATAACGGGCAGATTGTGCTTCGCAAGCGTCGAAAGCTCGTTGCAGTTCATGAAGAAGCTGCCGTCGCCCGCGATGTTTACTACCGTCTTGTCGGGATTGCCGACTTTAGCGCCGATCGCTGCGCCCAAGCCGTAGCCCATCGTGCCCAAGCCGCCGCTCGAAGCGAAGGTGCGCGGCTCGGTGAAGTCGTAGAACTGCGCCGCCCACATCTGATGCTGACCGACCTCAGTCGTGATTATCGCCTGAGCGCCCGTCAGGTGGTTGAGCGTTCTTATCACCTGATCGGGAAGCACTTCGTTCACATCGTGTATCGGCGCCATGCTGAGGGCGTATTTCTTCTGCCACTCGGCAACCTGTGCTATCCATTCGGGGTGCCTTACCTGCGGCAGCATTTCGTTGAATTTATTGAGAACGTATCTGAGGTCGCCGTTTACGTAGCAGTAGGGCTTTACGTTCTTGCCTATCTCGGCGGGGTCGATCTCTACGTGAACTACCTTCGTGTTCTTGGCGAAGGTCTTGGTGTTGAGCGCCACTCTGTCGGAGAAGCGGGAGCCTAAAACGATCATCAGGTCGCACTCGCCCAGCGCAAGGGAAGCCGTCTTGGTGCCGTGCATACCGAGCATACCCACAAAGCGAGGGTCTTTGTTGTAGAAGGCGGTCTGACCCATCAGCGAAAGAGCGATAGGCGCGTCGATTCTGCTGACGAATTCGCCCAAAGCGCCCTCGGCGTTGCAGGATACTATTCCGCCGCCCGCGTAAACGAACGGTCTGCGGGATTCCTTGATAAGCTCCACGGCGCGGGCTATCTGATCGTTTATCGCCGCGGGATTATGGTTGATTATCGGCTGAGGAGTCTTTTTCTCGTACTCACAGAGAGCGGCGGTAACGTCCTTCGGGATGTCGATAAGTACGGGACCCTGTCTGCCCTCGTTGGCTATGTAGAAAGCCTCGCGGACGGTATCGGCAAGCTCGCGGACGTCCTTTACGATGAAATTATGCTTGGTGACGGGCATGGTTATGCCGCAGATATCCACTTCCTGGAAAGAATCGAGACCCAGCGACGAAGTGCCGACATTTCCCGTGATGGCAACAAGCGGTACGGAGTCCATATTAGCGGTGGCGATACCCGTAACGAGGTTGGTAGCGCCCGGACCCGACGTAGCGATAACTACGCCCGTCTTGCCCGTAGTGCGGGCAAAGCCGTCGGCGGCGTGGCAGGCAGCCTGCTCATGCGCCGTGATTATGTGAGTGATTCTGTCCTGATATTTGTAAAGAGCGTCATAGATATTGAGAACCGCGCCTCCGGGATAGCCGAAAACGGTATCGGCGCCCTGTTCGAGAAGACATTCGAGAAGTATTTCGGAACCATTGAGCTGCATAATAAACTTCCTCCATATCGAAACAAAGATATATTATTTATTATACTACATAATTGCGGTTTTGTCAATGATTATTTTTTCTTGACAAGCTGTGTAAAATATGTCAGAATAATGTCGGGTGCTGTACGGGCGGCGGCGGCGGTTCAAACTTTCCCTCGCAAGGGGGTGAGTTGCTATGACTATATTAGAAGTGCTTACATTGATCAATGTGATTATCGGAATAATTGGTCTTGTCAACAATAACAAAAAGAAATAACCGCCCCAATCTACCAAATTGAACGGTTATTTCACTAACTTATTAAACGAGGGAGAACCGCCTAAGCCTAAGGCTTGTGCAGTACCCTTTTTCTGTTTTTTATTATAACACAGTTATATCGGTTTGTCAAGGGGCTTGAAGAAAATGCCAAGGAAATCAATTTTGCTCCATATGTTGGTAGTCTTGTAGGGGCGCACTGCATGAACTTGTTCATGCCCGTGTGCGCCCATTTTTTGGGGTCAAAAGGCGCAGTTTGCGGGCGCTCACGCAGGAGCGCCCCTACATAATTCACAAATATCATTATGTGATTTTTGAAAATTGATTTCCGTGTTTCTTGACAAGCTATGTAAAATATGTTAGAATGACGTCGGGTGCTGTTAGGCGGCGGCGGCGGTTCAAGCTTTCCCTCGCAAGGGGGTGAGTTGCTATGACTATATTAGAAGTGCTTACATTAATTAATGTGATTATCGGAATAATTGGTCTTGTCAACAATAACAAAAAGAAATAACCGCCCCACTTCCACATAAGGCGATTATTTCATAAATAAAAACCACATGAGGGAGAACCGCCTAAGCCTAAGGCTTGTGCAGTACCCTTTTTCTGTTTTTATTATAACACAGTTATATTGGTTTGTCAAGGGGCTTGAAGAAAATGCCATGGAAATCAATTTTGCTCCATATGTCGGTAGTCTTGTAGGGGCGAACCTGCGTGTTCGCCCGTGGATAGACCCGTTGTTCACGAACGGGCGCACACATAGGTGCGCCCCTACATGACATTTCATGTGTTATTTGTAAAATTGATTTCCGTGAGAAAATGCTGTGCAAAGCTTGATGATATTCAATGACTTTTGATAAGCATTGCTTGAAACGCCTTTTGTAAATTTATTACAATTTTGCCGTCAAATCAACCAAAAATCCCCCGCGTGGATTGTGCAGACAAATGATTTTTCTTTTAATCAAGACATATTTCGTTATTTGTTGCACGTTTGTATGCAACAAAACGCCGTTTTTTCGCTATATATAGAGGGGTATGCATTAAAAGACCTCTCCCGATATGGCGAAAGGGGCAGTAAAAATGGCAGAAAAAAATTTCCGCACCGATAACAAAAGCTTCATGCTCTACAAGGATTGGGAAGAAATATTTGAAACGCTCGGTTCCTTCGAGGACGCGGGCAGGCTTATCATGGCACTGTTTGCCTACGCGGGGCGCGGAGAAAAGCCCGACTTTGACGGTGCGCTCAAAATGGCGTTCATGATGATATCCGCTCAGATCGACCGCGACGGCGAGAAGTGGGAGGAGACTTGCAAAAAGCGTTCTGAATATGCTTCAAAAGGCGGTCAAGCTAAAGCTGCCAAAAGGCAGGTTAAGCTTCCAAAAGATGCTGATACAGATAAAGAAACAGAAAAAGATAAAGAAAAAGATACAGATATAGATACAGATACAGTTATAGTTATAGATACAGAGAAAGACCTCACCGAAACGCCTTGCGGCGAAACAACAACGACAACAACATATAAACAAAGTAATTCTTTTAATAATGCTATGAAGCCGCCCTCTCTTGAAGAAGTACAGGCTTATTGCGAAGGCAGGGAAAACGGCATAGACGCACAGTATTTCATAGATTACTACTCTGCAAGAGGTTGGAAGGTCGGCAGAAACCCCATGACCGACTGGAAAGCAGTAGTCCGCAATTGGGAGCGCAGAGACAGCAAAGATACCAAAGATACCAAGAGCACTCCGCCCGCTCCAAAGCAGGAATACCCCGCATTCGCCGACAGCTTCGACATCGACGCTTTTTATTCATACGCGAGCTCATACGACCCCGAAATGATACGATTTACCGACGATTGACGCGGTGGCATTGCACGGCAGCAGAAACATACAATTTAACAATCAAAAGCCGCAGGCAAATCCCCCGGCACAAAAAAATCACAAACCAAACGACCGCGGAACGAATCCTCCCCTCCAAAACAATCGAGCGGAGCACGAACATATGTGCGCCGCCACACACAAAATTAACATTCGAACTGTCCGCTAACCACAATATTTGTAGGGTGGGGGCTTGCCCCCACCTGTGACCCAAATGAAGAAATGCCACCGTTTTCTCAAGGTCGGGGCAAGCCCCCACCCTACAATATCCTGTGGTTCAATATGGTTAGCGGACAGGTCTAATTATAAGCCGCAGGCAAATCCCCCGGCAAAAAAACTCAAACCCCTCGACCGCGGAACGAATCCTCCCCTCCAAAACAATCGAGCGGAGCGCAGCGGAGCGACCCCGCGGACACGCCCCCCCGCGTAGGGGGCCGCGTAGGGGGTTAAATTTTTGTGAACACTATTGAAATTTTCGTGGGAATGGGTTATAATAGTATTAATTAGCGGAAAAAGGTAAAGCCGCTAAAAGATATTTTTGAAAGAAGGACTTTTTTATGCTGGATATCAGGATCGAACGAACCACAGCACCTAAGGCAAAGCCGACAGACGAGACTAAGCTCGGCTTTGGTCACATCTTTACCGACCATATGTTTATTATGAATTACGACACCGGTCTCGGCTGGCACGACGCTCGCATCGTTCCCTACGGCGAGATCAGCCTCTCCCCCGCCGCTATGTGCCTGCACTACGGTCAGGAGATCTTCGAGGGCTTGAAGGCTTACCGCACCGCCGACGGCTCGGTTCAGCTGTTCCGCCCCGACGAGAACTTCAAGAGAATGAACGTTTCCGCCGAGAGAATGGTTATCCCTCAGCTCAACGAGGAGGACTGCCTCCAGGCTCTCAAGACCCTCGTTAAGATGGAAGAGGACTGGGTACCCCACACCGACGGCGCTTCGCTCTACATCAGACCGTTCATCATCTCGACCGACCCGTATGTAGGCGTTCGTCCCGGCGACCATTATCTGTTCATGATAATCCTTTCGCCTTCGGGAGCTTATTACAGCACAGGTCTCAACCCTGTTAAAATTTACGTTGAAAAGAAGTACGTAAGAGCTGTCCGCGGCGGCACGGGCTTTGCCAAGACTGCGGCTAACTATGCCATCTCCCTTAAGGGTCAGCAGGAGGCTCACGATCAGGATTACGAGCAGGTTCTGTGGCTCGACGGCGTTGAGCAGAAGTATATCGAGGAAGTTGGCTCGATGAACATTTTCTTCGTTATCGACGGCGAAGTCATCACTCCTCAGCTGACGGGTTCGGTTCTGCCCGGTATTACAAGAAAGTCGGCTCTCGAAATTTGCAGGAAGCGCGGCTACAAGGTATCGGAGCGCCGCATCACCATCGAGGAAGTTGCGGAAGCTTACGACAACGGCAAGCTCGACGAAGTGTTCGGCACGGGTACTGCGGCTGTTATCTCGCCCGTAGGTCATCTTAAGTGGGGCGACAAGGTAATGACCATCAACGACAACAAGATCGGCGCTATCTCGCAGATGCTCTACGACACCATGACAGGTATCCAGTGGGGCAAGATCAAGGACGAATTCGGCTGGGTAGTCAAGATCTGATAACGTTATCTCACCGATAATATTTTATAAAAACACGGCTCCGCTGTTTCGGGTGAAACGGCGGGGCTTTCTTTGCTTTGCGGCGGGAATATATTATTCATCACGATACTATGCAGGTGCGCCCCTGCAATAATGCTTTTGGTTTTGCCTTCACTTGCGCTGCTGTTCCGTTTTTCGGATAATTATAATTACAATAGTCAAAATACGCAGTTACCGCTATTTGCAGCCGCAAATATTGTTTATCGTGACAAAATGTGATTATCTTATGAAAAACTTAATCGTTTTCTA
>JAILFF010000253.1 GCA_024697705.1 Ruminococcus sp. | reverse complement strand
ACAGCTACATCGTTCCGGTATCGGGCGCGTTAATAATATTACCCATCGTGCCGGGCGGCGTTTTCTCGGTGGTGGGACTGCTCGCGGCTGTGGGCGTACTGAAAGTTAAGAGCAAACACTGACAAGTCGGTCAGTCAAACAGATTTGACAAGAAAATATTTTCCGGAGGTTAGAATAACAATATGGCAGATATGATGTGGGCGGGTCGCTTTACGAAGCAGATAGACGAAAAAGTGAACGACTTTAATTCGTCGATAAAGTTCGACTCGCGTATGTACAAAAGCGACATTGAAGGCTCGATAGCTCACGCAACTATGCTCGGAAAATGCGGCATTATCGAGGAGAGCGAAAGCCTTAAAATAATCGAGGGCTTAAAAGGGATACTTGCCGATATCGAAAACGGCTCGCTGCCCTTCGACCCTGCCGCGGAGGACATTCATATGTTCGTCGAAAGCGAGCTGACAAAGCGGCTCGGCGCGACGGGCAAGCGGCTCCACACTTCGCGTTCGAGAAACGACCAGGTAGCCGTTGACATAAGGCTCTGCCTGCGCGACGAGGTAAAGGAGATTCGTGCTTACGTCAAGGAGCTTATCGGCACGATAATCACCCTCGCGGAGGGCAACCTTACCACCGTAATGCCCGGCTACACTCATTTGCAGAGAGCGCAGCCCATCACCTTCGCGCACCATGTGCTCGCCTACGCGCAGATGCTCGCCCGCGACATCGGCAGACTTGACGACGCGGCAAAGCGCATGAATGCAAATCCTTTAGGCTCATGTGCGCTTGCGGGAACGACCTACCCCATTGACAGGCAGATGACCACCGACCTGCTGGGCTTCGGCGAGGTAATGGGAAATTCGCTCGACGGCGTTTCCGACAGAGATTTCTGCATTGAGCTGGCTTCGGCTATCTCGATACTCATGATGCACCTTTCGCGCTTTTCGGAAGAAATTATTCTCTGGTGTTCGTGGGAGTTCAAGTTCGTGGAGCTTGACGACGCATACGCTACCGGCTCGTCCATCATGCCGCAGAAGAAAAACCCCGACGTTACCGAGCTTATCCGCGGCAAGACAGGGCGCGTTTACGGCGACCTGAACACCCTGCTCACGATGATGAAGGGCTTGCCGCTTGCCTACAACAAGGATATGCAGGAGGACAAGGAGGCTATCTTCGACGCGGTGGACACCGTGAAGCTCTGCCTGAGAACGTTCATCCCGATGCTTGCGACCATGCGTGTTATTCCCGAGAATATGCGGGCGGCGGCGGCAAGAGGCTTTATCAACGCCACCGACTGCGCCGATTATCTCGTTAAAAAGGGTATGCCCTTCCGCGACGCTTACAAGGCTACGGGAACGCTTGTTCACATCTGCATTGAAAAGGGCTTGACCCTCGAAACTCTGCCGCTCGACGAATACAAGGCGGTCTGCGACACCTTCGATAACGACGTTTTCGAGGCTATCAGCCTTGACACCTGTGTTATGCAGAGAAACAGCGAAGGCGGTCCCGCTCCCGACGCGGTAAAGAAGCAGCTGGCGGCGCTCAAAGGAAAGCTTGATGTGCTTGGTTAAGAAGCCGATCAAAAGCTTTCTGCTGGCGGGCATTTACCTCGCGGCGTGGCTTGTTATCGCGGTCGGGTTTAGGCTTTTGGCGGACGAGGTGCTTGATTCTACGATCATGCATATCGCGTTCACGATGATTATTATGCCTGCGGCGGCGTTCGTGATACCGTTCATTTTCGCAAGGCGGGGCGGTCAGCGGCTGTGGCTTGCGGGGTATATGCTTGCGGCGGCGCTGGTGCTTTATGTAGCGTTCGGGTATAATGAATTGCAGCCCGATTTTATGGCGACTAATATAATATGCGGGTTCTTCGGCTTCGGCACGGGCGGGATAATCCGTAAAGAGCCGATAGCATCGGCGCAAATTGCCTGTGATAATGCGAAGAAGATAGCGGAGGAACAGGCGGAGAAGAATTATCAACCGATAACCGCGACGAAAAAGAAGAAATAAAAGCAAAGGCAAAACCAAAAGTCTTAGGAAGGGGGTGGCACGAGCAAGCTCGTGCAGGGGATAACCCTTCTTCTTGCACGAACTTGTTCGTGCAAAGGGTCTTCCCCCACAGAAGCCTACGACAGCAACAAACAATTCGGAGAAAGAAATCCGAACGGTTCAAAAATATAATCGGCAATTACAAGTAAATCGAACAAAAATGCAGAAGTGAATGATTCTGCAAAACAGTACGGAAACAAGAAAATTGCCGATTTTATATTTGCAAAAGAGCGAAGCGATTTTTGCAAATCAATTGCGCGAGGCAGAGGATAATCAGCACGGTCGGGCAATTCACGGACGCGCAATGCGCGCCCCTACAATATTGATATTTCGCCGCCAAATAAAAATTTCGGGGCGGAAACGGCGGGAGCAAGCCCCCGCCATACAAATCACTGCCCTGCACAGAAAGGAATAACAACCATGACCGAGGAAGAAGCAAGAAAAATAGCAGAGCCGGTAGTCGAGGGCGTTGTAAACTGCATGGCGGAAAAGAATTACGCGGAGATCGAAAAGTATGCGGCGTTCTGCGACGATATGATACCGCGCGATGTTTTCATTGATGCGGCGGAGGATTATCTGGTGGACAACGGTCTTGACTGCTATGACAGGTACGGAGCGCCCAATAATTTCAAGCCGCAGTATGATATCTCACTTTATCATCAGCTTGAGATATATGTATACGATAACGGCACAGGCTTCGGCGCGGAATACGACCTGACCACAAACGGCGAACTGAACGATCTAACGCTGATGCTGGAATTTCGCCCCGACGAAAACGGCGTACTTCAACCATACATCGAGGACATACACGTCCTGTAAAATATTTACGAAAGAATGATAAAAATGAAAACAAAAGTATTCATAGACGGCAGCGCCGGAACTACCGGTTTACAGATATACGAGCGCATGGCAAAGCGCGATGACATCGAACTTATCACGCTCACCGAGGAGAACCGCAAGGACACGAACGCGAGAAAAGAGGCTATCAATTCCTCCGACATTACGTTCCTCTGCCTGCCCGACGCGGCGGCTGTCGAGGCTGTTTCTCTTGCGGGCGACAAGGTGCGCATTATCGACGCTTCCACCGCGCACAGAACAAACGACGCATGGGCTTACGGCTTTCCCGAGCTTTCCGCTGAACACCGCGCCGCGATAGCTTCTTCAAAGAGAGTGGCTAATCCCGGCTGCTACGCCAGCGGATTTATCTCGCTCGTTTACCCGCTTGTAAAGGCGGGCGTTATCCCCGCCGATCACCCCGTTACCTCTCATGCGGTGTCGGGTTACAGCGGCGGCGGCAAGAAGATGATAGCGACTCTCGAAGGCGCCGACAAGACCTTCGAGATGAATTCTCCCCGCCAGTACGCGCTTGGTCAGGCTCACAAGCATATCCCCGAAATGCAGAAGATATGCGGTCTGACCTACCGCCCGATGTTCAACCCCATCGTTGACGATTACTACGCGGGCATGGTCGTAAGCGTGCCGATAATTACAAGAACTCTGCCGAAAAAGTACACCCCCGCCGACATCAGAGAGATCCTCGCGGCGCATTACGAGGGTCAGCGCTTTGTCAAGGTAATGGAGCTCGGCGGCACCGAAACGCTGTCCGACGGTTTCCTTCCCGCGAACACGCTTGAAGGCACCAACAATATGCAGCTGTTCGTTTTCGGCAGCGACGAGCAGATCCTGCTTTGCTCGCGGCTCGATAATCTCGGCAAAGGCGCTTCGGGCGCGGCTGTGCAGAACATGAACATCATGCTCGGTCTTGACGAGGGGATGGGTCTTTGAACGGCTGCTTTCACCCGCGATGACCAAATAAATACAGTTAAAAAAGAAGGATACAGATAAAGAGTATACGCTCTTTTGATTCAAGGGAGTACATTTATGTTTTGTCCGAACTGCGGGACCAATCTTCCCGACGATGGAAAAACAAAATTCTGCGTAAACTGCGGCACACCGATAACGATCATCAGCCCCACCAGAGAATACGACGATTTCCCGAAGGCTCCCGGCATCGGAAGGACTTGCGCGGTCATCATCTGCCTGCTGCTTATAGCGGGCGGCGCTGCGGGGGGGATATTGTACTTCGCCGATCACGGTCTTGAGATGCCGCAGAATACAGACCTGACCACCGCGCCGAGCGTTACGGTTTTCTCCGAAACGAACGATGCGCAGGCTGTCACAACAACAGTCGCCCTCGATTCCGACGAAAGCACTTCCTCCGAAAAGACAGGCTCCGCGAACGGCGGCGGCATTGTCAACAGGCGTTTTGATTTCGTCACCCCGAACGGACTGGACACCTACGTCAAGGTGCATTTCAACCGCGACGCTTACGAGCTTTACCACAAAAAGCCGCGCTACTTTCAGCCCGACGAATTCATTTACTACATCGACAACCCCATCAACGACGAAGTGGTAAGCGCAATGTCGGAGGCGATGACCAAGCTTGCCGACGAGCAAGGCTACTCGCACAAGGAGCTTGCTTATATGGCGATAAGGCTGGTTCAGTCGATCTCATACGTGAACGACAAGGATTCTACGGGGAAAGAGGATTATCCGAAGTACCCCATCGAGACAGTTTACGAAATGGAGGGCGACTGCGAGGACCTTTCGATACTTCTTGTAGCTTTGCTTCGGAAAATGGGATTTGAAACGTGTTTTGTGGTATTCTCCGACCATGTGGGAGTCGGGATAAGGCTCGACGACGCGGAAAACGGGACATATTTTGAATACGACGGGGTAAAATACTATTACGTCGAGACTACTGCGGACGGCTGGAACATCGGGGCATATCCCGAGGAGTTGAGCACGGACGCGAGGCTATATTTCATCAAAAAGAAACCACGAAATTAAAACCTAAGATAGCAGAGAAAAGATAATAGATAAAAGATATGATACGGTGAAATATCAGGTTTAGGATATATCTTTTATCTTTTATCTCTTATCTTTTATCTTATTTACAAATGCTCATTTACATATTATTATCAAGAACACACTGCGGAAAACCGCTTACTATAAATTTCAGAATAATAGGAGTACTGATAAGAATGAACAAAAAACCGATAGCGATACTTGCCGCTGCACTGATTCTTACCGGGTGCGCCGGAAATAAGATCGAAATATCAAAGGAGCCGGCGGAATTTACCACTGCCACAAGGATAGAGGATACCGAGACCGAATCCCCGTTCGCACTTACTACCGCTCCGGAGGAATCCGACCCGAATTCACAAAAACCCGTAAAAGCTAACGAATACGGTCTGGTCGATCAGTATTTCCGCGATTCGCTGACGAACAAATGGAACGCTCTTATCTCACAGAGAAATTTCGTCTCGGAGGTCAGATTCCTCGAAAAAGGCGACGACGGGAAATGGTACTTCTGGTACGAGGAAAAGAACGAGATCAGGGGCAGAGACCGACATCAGCAAAAACTCGACGACCCGAAAAGCCTTAACTACTCCTCGGATATCTATTACCTGCGCGATACGCAGAAACACTATGTGGCTTTCGGGCTCGACTGGAATACGTTCACCTATACCGTGCTGCTCGACGTTGACGCCGATTATGAAAACAACCTGCTCGATCAGCAGATGGCAAGCAAATTGTTTTACGGCATAGACGATCTCGAAACGGCTGTATATTACGGCTACGCCACCAACTCCGAGACAGGCATCACCGTCGAAAAATTCATGATGGAAAACGTGGTATACGAATTCTACTACGATAAGAACGGTATGCTCGTGGAAGCTCAGTACGACGGACATCTTGCAAAGGTCAAGAGCTTTGAGCCCAACTGCCCCGAGATCATGATACCCGCGGGCTTCAAATTCACACAGTAAAAACGATAATTTTTAGGCAGCTAATATAATACAAAAAAAGAGGTAATTATCATGAAACAGATCATATCGGAAAATTACGGCAGCTTTGAATTTACCGAAGGCGGCGTGTGCGCGGCAAAGGGCTTCAAGGCAAGCGGCTATTACTGCGGCATTAAAGCTTTTATGAAGACGGGCGCGGACGGAAACGAAAGCCCTCTGCCCGGACAGAAGAACGATATCGCGCTTATGGTCGCGGACGCCCCCTGCAACACTGCGGGCGTTTATACCTCTAACAAGGTCAAGGGCGCTCCCGTTGTCGTTACAAAGAATAATCTTGCGGCAAGCGGCGGAAAAGCAAGAGCCGTGATAGTAAACTCGGGCAACGCCAACACCTGCAACGGCGACGGCGAGGAAAAGGCAAGGGCTATGTGCGGACTTGTCGCCGATAAGCTCGGTATTTCCTCCGATATGGTCATAGTTGCCAGCACGGGCGTTATCGGTCAGGTGCTTCCGCTTGAACCGATCAAGAAAGCTATCGACCCGCTTTTCAATGGGCTTTCCTACACGGGCAACGAAGCAGCCGCCACCGCTATCATGACCACCGATACGGTCAAGAAAGAATACGCCGTAAAATTCACTGCGGGCGGCAAAGAATGTTTCATCGGCGGCATGGCAAAGGGCAGCGGAATGATCCACCCGAACATGGCGACGACGCTCAACTTCATTACCACCGACTGCGCGGCAAGCTCCGAGATGCTGCAAAAGGCGCTGAGCGAGGTAGTAAAGGTGACGTACAACTGCCTTTCGGTTGACGGCGATCAATCCACGAACGACACCTGTATGCTGATGTCCAGCGGACTTGCGGGCAACGCGGAGATCACCGCCGAGGGCAAGGACTTCGATACCCTCCGCGACGCGCTCTATCAGGTAATGGCGAATCTTACGAGAATGCTTGCTAAGGACGGCGAGGGCGCTACAAAGCTCGTGACCTGCGTTTGCAGCGGCGCTCCCGATCAGGACACGGCTATCGTTATCGCCAAGAGCGTTATCCGCTCGCCGCTCGTAAAGTGCGCTATGTACGGCGCTGACGCGAACTGCGGACGTATCCTCTGCGCTATGGGCTATGCCGAGACCGACTGTGACGTTACCGAAGCCGACGTTTACTACATAGCAAACGGCAAAAAGATACTCGTCTGCGAAAAGGGACTCGGTCTGAAATTCGACGAGGAGCTTGCAAAGGAGATACTCTCTCAGGACGAGATAGAGATCTACGCCGATCTTCACAGGGGTACTGAAACAGCCATTGCATGGGGCTGCGACCTCACCTACGATTATGTAAAGATCAACGGCGATTATCGCACCTGATAAACAATGAAAATCAAGCTTGATAAAGATAAATATCAGATCGACTGCGGCGGGATACCCGTGACACAGCCGCCGACGGAAGATCAGCTTCTCGACCGAAATAAGCGCTGCAAGCGACGAAGACGGCTCATCACCGTAATTATCGTACTGCTTGTACTGTTCGCGTCACTTGCGTTCACAGCATTTCAGATGGCAGCAAACTATACGGCGGGCAGCAATTACGAGATGGGTGTCTCCTGCTGTCAAACGATATGGAGAGAAGCCGAAAAAATATCCGAAACGGAGGTC
The DNA here is from genome assembly GCA_024697705.1 of Ruminococcus sp. Classification (GTDB taxonomy): domain Bacteria; phylum Bacillota; class Clostridia; order Oscillospirales; family Ruminococcaceae; genus YE71. Next base: position 12,443 of record JAILFF010000253.1, on the reverse strand, counting down.
TTGACGCTCCCCGACAGTATCACACCCGAAAGCCCCATAGGACAGAAAATATTAAATACCATAGGCGGCTATGGCGGGAAGGTAAAGGATTTCCGCGTATGCTGCAAGAAGGGCAGTATCTATATGGTCGTCTGCAATATGTACGGCAGAAAGCTCGAAGAAAGCGACATACGCTTTCACACAAAAAGCGAGCAGATACAGTCTCTCAAGTCGGTATTCACAAAAAGAAAGACCGTTGCCTGCCTGACGGAGGCAGATTGGAGGTTAAATGATGACAACTGAAATCAACCTGCAAAAGATAATTGATAGCGAAACGCTGAAAAAAGCGGAAGAAATACTCGAACGCTCCGGAATAACGGTTGAAGAACTCATTGCGGGGATTTTTGCAAGAACCGCAAGAAAGCAGGAGCTGCCTTTTGAACAAAAAAAGTATATCCGTAAACCTCTCAATGCCGACGAGCTCACGGCCGAGCAATTTATGGCTGAAATAAAAAAAGGGTTGGACGATATGGAAAACGGCAGGGTTTATACCGATGAAGAAGCCTACGATGAAATTGAAAGGTTTATTGAATCGTTATGAACCGGTACAGAATTCTTTATTCAAAAACAGCGATAGAGGACTTAAAAGATATAGCTTCATATCTTTATTCATTAACACTAAATAAATCTATTGCGAGCCAAAAGATCAAAACGATCAGAAAAGCAATAGATTATTTAGCGGATTTTCCTTACAGTTGTCCCGAATATGAATTTGAAGCTTTTAAAGATTCAAAATTCAGATTTCTTACTGCTGCCAATTACAACGCTTTGTACAGTGTAAATGATGAACTTGAAACAGTCACAATTGTTCGCGTTTATTACGGTAAGCGCGACCCAAATAAAATAGCTTACAATCAAGCATAAAGGAAGTAATAGAAATGGAAATATCAAACGAAACACGGTCGCAGATACTTATCGACGCTCTGCCCTACATACAGAAATACCACGACAAGGTCGTAGTGGTAAAGTACGGCGGCAACGCCATGACGAACAACGAGCTTAAAGAAGCCGTTATGCAGGACATCGTGCTGTTAAGCGAAGTCGGCATCAAGGTGGTGCTCGTTCACGGCGGCGGTCCCGAGATAAACGCAATGCTCAAGCGCGTGGGCATCGAAAGCAAGTTCATCGGCGGACTGCGCTACACCGACGCCGAGACCATCGACATCGTGAAAATGGTTCTCGCGGGAAAGCTCAACAAGGAGCTTGTTTTGGCGCTCCAGCTGCACGGCGCAAAGGCGCTGGGTCTCTGCGGCATCGACGGTCAGATACTCATGGCGGAAAAGCTTGACGGCGACGTTGACCTGGGCTACGTCGGGCAGATAAAGAGCGTTTCCACCAAGCCGATAATCGACGCGCTGAACTCGGGCTATGTGCCGATAATCTCGACCGTAGCGACTTCTGCGGACGGCACCTGCTACAACATCAACGCCGACACCGCGGCGGCAAGGATCGCAAGCTGTCTCAGAGCCGAGTGCCTTATCCTCATGACCGACATCGCGGGACTGTTGCAGGACAAGGACGACCCCTCGACGCTTATCCCTTCGGTAAACGTAAGCGACGTGCCGTATCTCAAAAACACGGGCGTCATCAGCGGCGGCATGATACCCAAGATCGACTGCTGTGTTGAGGCTGTCAGACGCGGCGTAAAGCGCACGACGATCATCGACGGACGTATTCCCCACTCGATACTCATTGAGCTGCTTTCCAACGAGGGCGCGGGTACGGAGTTTATATGAATCAGACGGCGGGGAACAAACCTTACACCTACCCGTACAAATATTATTTGACAATTGATAAGATAAGAGGGTAAATAAAATGACTACTATTGAAAAATTCAACGAACACGTTATGGGTTCATACGGACGGTACGACCTTGTGCTTGAAAAGGGCGAGGGACGCACCGCTACCGACGAGGACGGCAAGCAGTACACCGATTTCGGCTCGGGCATCGGCACCAATTCTCTCGGCTACTGCAACGATAAATGGGTCGAGGCTGTCTGCGCACAGGCTCACAGTATTCAGCATACCTCGAATTATTACTACACCAAGGTTCAGGCTGATTTCGCCAAAACTCTCTGCGAAACGACGGGCTACGACAAGATGTTCTTCGGAAACAGCGGCGCGGAGGCTAACGAGTGCGCTATAAAGATCGCAAGGAAATACAGCTTCGACAAGTACGGCGCGGACGCGGAGCGCAACATCATCGTGACCCTCGAAAACAGCTTCCACGGACGGACGATGGGTACGCTCTCGGCGACGGGTCAGGACGTTTTCCACAACTACTTCTTCCCGTTCCTGCCCGGCTTCGTGAACGCAAAGGCTAACGACATCTACGACCTTAAAAACGTGCTCGCGCAGAACAAGGGCAAGGTATGCGCCGTTATGTTCGAGTTCGTTCAGGGCGAGGGCGGCGTTGTTCCGCTGACCAAGGAATTCGTAAACGCTATCTTTGAGGAGTGCGCCAAGGACGATATCCTCACCATTGCCGACGAGGTACAGACAGGCGTAGGACGGACGGGCACTCTGCTCACCTCCGAGCAGTACGGCGTTAAGCCCGACCTCACCACGATTGCAAAGGGTCTTGCGGGCGGCATTCCGATAGGCGTTTGCCTTGCAACGGAAAAATGCTCGGGCGTGCTTACCCCCGGCACCCACGGCTCGACCTTCGGCGGGAACCCCATCGCCTGCGCGGGCGGAAACGCCGTGCTTGCCACCGTTCTCGAAGACGGCTTCACAAAGAGCATACAGGAAAAGGGCGAATACTTCCGCAAGAAGCTTGCCGAGATCCCCGAGGTCGAGGGCGTTGACGGTCTCGGGCTGATGATCGGCGTTCGGCTGAAAACAAAGAAGGCGGGCGACATCGCAAAGGCTTGTCTCGAAAAGGGTCTGCTGATACTCACCGCCAAGACCAAGCTGCGTTTCCTGCCGCCGCTCAACATCTCCTACGAGGAGATCGACCGCGGCATGGCTATCCTCGCGGAGGTACTGAAATGAACAATATTTCGGGCGATAAGATAGACGGCTTCAAGACCGAGGAATTCCGCACGGCGTTCGACTGGGGCAAGACCTCTGACGACTACGCGAAATACCGCGATATCTACCCCGCCGAGTTTTACGAAAGGCTCCATTCCTTCGGGATAGGCACGGCGGGACAACGAGTGCTCGATCTCGGCACGGGAACGGGCGTTCTGCCGCGAAATATGCTGCGATTCGGCGGCAAATGGACGGGCAGCGATATCTCGGGCGGTCAGATAGAACAGGCCAAAAAACTTGCCGACGGCACGGACATCGAATTTATCTGTGCTGCGGCTGAGGACATCGACCTCCCCGACGGCAGCTTCGACGCGGTGACGGCTTGCCAGTGCTTTTGGTACTTCGACGCAAAAACGCTTGTTCCGACGCTTGACAGGCTGCTTGTTTCGGGCGGAAAGCTTGCGGTCATGGAAATGGCTTGGCTTCCCTTCGACGACGAGCTTGCGGGCGAGTGCGAAAAGCTCATACTGAAATACAATCCAAACTGGACGGGTTGCAGCTACACCCGCCGCGAGGTACACATTCCCGACGAGGTGCTCGAACGCTTCGATATAGTAAAGCGCGAGGGCTTCGACGTAAATGTTCCGTTCACGCGGCAAAGCTGGCACGGACGGCTCAAAGCCTGCCGCGGCACGGCGGTATCAATGAGCCCCGAAGACCTTGCGGCGTGGGAGAATGACGACATGGCGCTGCTTGAAAGCAAAGCACCCGAACAGTTTTCGATACTCCACCACGCGGCGTTCTGCATACTGGAGAAAAAATCATGAGACGAAAAGACCGTGAGATCACCGACCCTGCTGTTATCGAGAAATTCATAGCAAACGAAAAAATAATCCGCATCGCTTTCGTTGACGGCGGCGATATTTATATCGTTCCCGTAAATTACGGATATACGCTTACAAACGGTAATTACACGTTTTACTTTCACGGCGCAGCGGCGGGCAGAAAGTATGAGCTTGCGCAGAATGAACCGACCGTCGGCTTTGAGATAGACGGCGCGTACAAGCTGCTTGAAGCGGATAACGCCTGTGATTTCAGTGCGGAGTTCATGAGCGTTATCGGCACGGGGCGGCTCAAAGTGCTTACCGAAAAAGCCGAAAAAACCGCCGCTCTGAATATGCTGATGAAACAGAACACCGGGCGCGGAGATTGGGATTTTGACGAAAAAACGCTAAAAGCCACCGCCGTTTACGAGCTTGCGGCAGATAAATTATCCTGCAAGGCAAAATAAAAATAAACATCGGCGAAGCCGATACCATAACTATTCACTATTCACTTTTCACTGTAAACTTTTATTGAAAGGACAAACATACATGAAGCATTTACTCAAACTCCTTGACCTCTCGAAAGAGGAAATACTTGAAATACTGAACCTTGCCGATCAGCTCAAATACGAGAACAAGAACGGCATCGAACATAAGCTGCTGGCGGGAAAGACCCTCGGCATGATCTTCCAGAAGTCCTCGACCCGTACCCGCGTGAGCTTTGAAACGGGTATGTATCAGCTCGGCGGACAGGCGCTTTTCCTCTCGAACCGCGATTTACAGATCGGGCGCGGCGAACCCGTTCAGGACACCGCCCGCGTGCTTTCGCGCTACCTCGACGGCATCATGATCCGCACCTTCGAGCAGACGGAAGTTGAAGATCTCGCGAAATACGGCTCGATACCGATAATCAACGGTCTTACCGATTTCTGCCACCCCTGCCAGGTGCTTGCCGACCTTATGACTATCCGCGAGCATAAGGGCAGACTTGACGGCTTGAAGCTTACCTACATCGGCGACGGCAACAACATGGCGAACTCGCTTATCGTCGGCGGCTTGAAGGTCGGCATGACCGTAGCAGTAGCCTGCCCGAAGGACTATCAGCCCGACCCGCAGGTGCTTGAATTTGCCAAGGCTTACGGCGACAAGTTCATTCTGACCGACGACATTCTCGCCGCCGCTAAGGGCGCGGACGTTATTTACACCGACGTTTGGACTTCTATGGGCGAGGAAGCCGAGACCGAAAAGCGCAAGATAGCGTTTAAGGGCTTCCAGGTAAACGACGAAGTAATGGCAGCCGCCAACCCCGGCGCTATGGTACAGCACTGTCTGCCCGCTCACCGCGAGGAGGAGATCACCACCAAGGTATTTGAGGAACACGCCGACGAGATCTTTGACGAAGCCGAGAACCGTCTGCACGCGCAGAAGGCGGTCATGGTCAAAGTGATGGGTAACAACAAGTAATGACGGGCAAAACGATAACTTCCTTTGTAAGCGCCGAAGACAAAAAGTACGCGAAGAAAAAAATATTATGCCACAGTCCGGTAATATGGTTCAACGTCATTATACTTGCGTTTGCGGTGACGGCTATTCTGTTATATCTGCGCTCGGCTGTATATCCGTTGTTTACCGGAGAGAAGATGAATTATTACCGTTTATTCTTAGCGGTCATCGCAGCAGTCTTTATTGTCATTAAGTTGATACAACTTTTAATAATATTATGCAAAAAAACCTGCGACTTATTGACGGATATCACATTCGGGGAAAAATACATTTCCGGCACTTACATTGCTGGCAAGACCCATAGTCAGTATAGCTATACCTCGATGGAGCGCCTGTATATATTTCCAAAAACGGTTGTTATTACAGGCAGTGGCGGTGGTCTTTACATAACACGCTCCGATATCCCCGACCCGGAGCTTCTCCGGAGCTTTCTGCTTGAAAAGAACCCGAATCTGAAAGTAAAAGAAATGAAATGACAAACGCACGAAGGAATAATGAATCGAAGGAACACATATTGTTTCAAAGATAAGCCGCTCACGAGCCGATAAGCGAAGCAATCTCCTCATCGGTGAACGCGGGGTACAGCAGGTGATTGACTGCGGCGGCGATAAGCGAGGCGGCGGCTTCGGCAAGACTGTCGGCGCAGCGCGGCATGACGAGCATCTCGCTGTCGGGCAGGCGCGAGACCGTCGGCACGCCTATTGAAGCCACCCTCACGCCGAGAGTGCGCTTTGAAAGCTCCTGCCGCGAGTTCCCCACGCCGCTGCCGGGCGCTATCCCCGACGAGCTTATCTGTATGCTCTTGCCCATGTTGCGCGGGTCGGCGCAGGCGAGCGCGTCGCAGACGATGACCTGCGCGGGGCTGACCTTCGAGCAGACGGCGGCGGTAATTTCCGCGCTTTCAAGCCCTGTCTGAGCCGTCACGCCCGCCGCTATAACGGTCGTTTCGCTCATACCCGACGTGTCGATATCGAGCGGCAGGCGCTTGAAATGCCTTGTCGCAAGCACCCTGTCGGCGGCGAGAGGACCTATGCAGTCGGCGGTCATGCGGCGGTTCCCGAGCCCCGCAAAGACCACGCGCCCCGTATCGCCGCAGACAGATTGCAGTTCGCGGGCGAGGGTGTTTATGCGCTCGGGCAGACCCGAGCTGTACTCCCACAGCGGCACCTCGGGAACGAGCGTGACGTATCTGCCCGTAGGCTTGCCGAGTCGCTTTGCGGCGGCAGAGGTGGTTATCTCGGTCTCGGTTATCGTAAAGCCCGAGAGCTTGTCATAGCGTTTGCGGGAGACAACGCCTTCGAGCTTTCCCGCACGGGTGGCGTCCTCAAAGGCTTCGAGCGCCAGGTCGGTATTCAGTGCCATTTTTTCATGCTCCTTTGTTGTTCATGAGATTTCAGGTAACAAAAAATTTACATCTCGGGCGTAGGTTTTATGAGAAAAACGCTTGCAATCCGCCCCGTGATATGATATAATATTCACAGTGCTTGTTTAAATAGCTGACCTATGTTCCCTCTCAGTCATACGGTTAGTTTATCCGAATAAGTGATGATTATTCAAGAAAAAAGGGAGGTTTACGAAAATGCCTAATATCAAATCCGCTAAGAAGAGAGTTAAGGTCAACGAGGCTAAGGCTATGCGCAACAAGGCTGTCAAGAGCGATCTTAAGACCGCACTGAAGAAGGCTGCTCTTGCCGTAGAGAACAACGCCGAGGACAAGGAGGCAGTAGTTAAGGCTGCTGTCAAGAAGGTTGACATGGCTTGCTCGAAGGGTATCATTCACAAGAATAATGCCGCGAGAAAGAAGTCGGCTCTGGCTAAGTCTCTTGCCAAGTAATCGTTAATTACGAATAACACGAAGCACCCGTTTGACCCGACGGGTGCTTTTTTTATGCAATGCGTATGCGGAAATGTGAAAGGTATGCGCCCGTGAGTGTAAGCTGTTCGTAAGGGGTTGCTTTTTTTCTGCGGGTAAGATATAATAATATCAGACCAAGAGACAAAAGGTCAGTATCATGACGAAGTCATGATACCGTCATGATAAAGCCATGATACCGTCATGACGTTAATTATTCAAAAGAAAGGAGCTGCTGCCAATGAGGATAAAGCTAATGGTCAGCGAAAAACGCTACTCGGAGATAGCAAAGGAGCTGACCGCAAAGGGCTTCGAGATCGACGACGCGGCGGAGCTTATCATGTCGGAGAAGAACGTCTACGCCGAGCGGATAATCGGCAGGCGCGGCGACGAGATATTCCGCCTGAAAACCGCTGAGATCAGCCACATCGAGAGCTTCGCGCACGACGTTATCGCCCACTGCGGCGGCACGGAGTACAAAATAACCGAACGCCTGCGCCGCTTGGAGGAAATACTCGACCCCGCAGAGTTCATACGGATAAGCAACTCGGTGATCGTGTCGGCGAACCATATACAAAGCATAAAGCCCGCGCTGGGGCAGAAATTCGTCCTCACTATGTCGGACAGAAGCAAAACGGACGTTACACGCACATATTACTACATATTCAAGGAGTTCATAGGCATATAGAAAGGAGACATGAACTATGGCAACAACGAATTATTTCAAGCTCTTGATGCTGCTTTTCATACCCGCATTTATAGCGGGTGCAGCAACGGTCATTTACCTGCCGATATACAAAAAAAAGATAAACTCGCGGCTTTCGCAGTTCGGCGAAAAGGCGGCGGACATGAAACCGATAACCACGCCCGGAAAATATTTCCTGATATTCTGCCTTTTCACCGTTGCGGCGATGGCGCTCGGCATGATAATATTCTATAACGCGGCAAACAGCAAAAAAAGAACAACGCTCGAAGCTGTTGACGAGGTGGAATTCTTTATGAACGCAAGAGACTACCCCACCCTGCTTGACAAGTACGAACCGGGCGAGGAACTGCCCGGGTACGATCTGAATCATATCCAAAAGGAGAACGACATCGAGATATATTTCTACGCAAGCAGAGAACCCGGTTACTTCGGATTTCCCGACGGGCTCATTGGCATAGTTTACACGGGCAGCGACGAGCAGTATCTCGGACTTGACGCGGAATACAGTCAGACAGGAGTATCTCATTTAGGCGATTTTGCAGGCTCCAATCAGTTCCGCACCTACGAGGTGCCGCTTAAATGGTTCACGTTCGATATAATGAATTTCTTCGGCGAGCTTGACATCAAGGTGAGAACAATGAAGAAAGCAGAATCGCCCTTTGATAACGACGACGAGCTTTTCACCGGAAAGACGGCTGAACTGCACGTCAAGCTCGATGAGGAATATCATATCGAAGGCTGGTTTGACAAATAACAAAAAACCGTGCGCAGGATGATCTCCCGCGCACGGCGTTTTAATTAGGATTTACAGCCCGTTGGGATTGCGCTCGATAAAGCGCCAGCCGTCCTCGCACATCTCGTCGATGCCGTACTTCGCTTCCCAGCCGAAAAGCGCCTTTGCCTTAGAAGCGTCGGCGTAGCACCATGCGATGTCGCCCGCACGGCGCGGCATGATCTTGTAGGGCAGCTCCCTGCCGCAAGCCTTCTCGAAAGCGTGAAGAACGTCAAGCACGCTGGAGCCCTTGCCCGTGCCGAGGTTCACCGCCTCAACGCCCTTGTGCGAAAGAACGTAATCCACCGCGCAGAGATGACCGTTCGCCAGATCGGTGACATGGATATAATCGCGGACGCCCGTGCCGTCGGGAGTATCGTAATCGTTGCCGAAAACGCCCAGGAACTCGCGCTTTCCAACAGCCACCTGCTGTATGTACGGGAAAAGATTGTTCGGTATTCCGTTCGGGTCTTCGCCGAGAAGTCCGCTCTTGTGAGCGCCTATTGGGTTGAAGTAGCGCAGAAGGGCAATGCTCCAGTCGGGGTCGGCAGCGGCTACGTCACGGAGGATCTGCTCGATCATTACCTTTGTGTAGCCGTAGGGGTTAGTCGAGGTGTGGGTGGGCATGGTCTCGACGTAGGGAACGGGGTTGTCCACGCCGTAAACGGTAGCAGACGAGGAGAAAACTATCCTCTTGCAGCCGTGCGAGCGCATTGCTTCGATAAGAACAAGCGTACCCGTGATGTTGTTGTGGTAGTATTCGACGGGCTTTTCGACGCTTTCGCCGACGGCTTTAAGCCCCGCGAAGTGGATAACGGCGTCTATTTTATGCTCTTCAAAGACCTTGTTCATCGCAGCCGAATCGAGGATATCGCCCTTAATAAAGACGAAATCCTTGCCCGAGATCTTTCTGATGCGTTCAAGCGCCTCGGGCTTTGAGTTGGAGAAATTATCGTAAATAACGATCTCGTGACCCGCCGCGAGAAGCTCGATGCAGGTGTGGCTGCCGATGAATCCGGCTCCGCCGGTAACAAGTATTTTTGCCATGATTTGTACCTCTTTCTTTTTTCTGTAAACAAACGGCAGGCGGAGCGAAGCGTCCGCAATAAACCGCCGAAGGCGCTCCGCAACTATTCACTGTTCACTATTAACTGTTCACTGACTCTTCGGCGCTGATAACGCCCGGCGCGTAGCCAAGCTCCATCAATCGCCAGCTGAGCCCGATATGCGCCGTGTAAGCGTGCATACGAAACGTCTCGCTGCCCGCCGAACCCTCGAACGTCACATCAAGCACCACGCATTCCGCTTCGGAAATGGTCGGCACCGTCCCGTAGGCGGCGCGGTACTCGTCCATGCTGTAATTCTGCATTTTCTCGGTCGAAAGTATCTTGTAGCTCACCACAAAATCGCTGCCGTATTCCTCCGCGAAGGGCGCACGGAACTCGTCCATGTATTCGCGCTCGGATAAACCCGTTTCGCGCAGGTCGGCGATTATCGAGTTTTTCTGCTCTTTGGAATGGCAGCCCGCGTACTTGCCGAAATCACGCTCGTTCACCGAACGGAAAAACGTATCCACGACCTCCGCGCTGCTGTTGCCCGCGCCGAACAGCCCCGACCCCGCAAGCGTCCAGCCCATCAGCAAAGCCAGCGCCACCGCAAGCACGATCAGAAAACGAACCTGCTTCGGGTCGCGCTTTTGCACCCTGCCGCCCGACTGCGACTTTTTCCCGCGCTCGTCGGGCGGGACGTAGCTGTTTGATTTTTTCCTGTACTTGTCGGCGGCATGAGTTTTCAGCTTCGGGTCGCCGTAGCCGCAATGCTCGCAGAATTCGCCCTTGTATTCCTTTCCGCAGGATACGCATATCTTCGCCAACCGCTGCACCCCCTTGCCGATTTCTTCTCTAATTATAGCACACTTTGCGCGGTTTGTCACCCATTTTGCGTGATGATTTTTCTTATGCATAACGAGCATGATTTATGCTTATCGCTCATACAGCCGCACGAGGTCAATATTTTTTTAGAGAAATACGACATAGCCGACCGTCGTTTATAAATAATCCACAAATCGTGCCATCTAATTTTATAGATTAATCACAAAATATGTGTTGCAAAATTCCTTCAAAAGTTATAAAATACAAGTCCATAAGAAAAGCACGGTATTTCATATTTTTACAGAGACAAAAGGAGATGAGCAAGACCATGACAAAAGACATGACAAAAGGCAGACCGCTTTCGCTGATAATCGGCTTCTGCCTGCCGATGATCTTCGGAAATATATTCCAGCAGCTTTACAATATGGTCGATTCGATAATCGTCGGGCAATATGTGGGCGTCAAGGCTTTCGCGGGCGTCGGCTCGGTAGGAGCGGTGTACTTCCTCGTTATCGGCACGGCGACGGGTATGTGCTCGGGCTTTTCGATACCCGTGGCGCAGAAATTCGGCGCGGACGACCTAAAAGGTATGCGGCGCACGGTCTACAACGCCGAGCTGCTTTCGGCAGCACTTGCGGTGATACTCACGGCGGTGACGGTGGTTTTCTGCAAGCCGCTTCTGAGGCTGATGCAGACAACTCCCGATACGTTTGAATTTGCTTACTCGTACATAGTCGTGATATTCATGGGGATCCCCGTGACGATGTTCTATAACCTGATGTCGGGCATACTCCGCGCACTGGGCGACAGCAAGACCCCGCTCAAATACCTGCTGATAGCGTCGGGGCTGAACATCGTTTTCGACCTCGTGTTCATCATAGCGCTTGACTTCGGCGTAACGGGCGCCGCCGCCGCGACGGTGCTTTCGCAGGCGATCTCGGGCGTGATGTGCTTTGTCTACATGAAGCGCCGCCTGCCCGTGCTGGGCTATCAGGAGGGCGAAAAGGCAGTAGATACCGAGCTTATGAAGCACATCGCGGCGCTCGGTCTGCCGATGGCTTTCCAGTTCTCGATAACGGCGGTCGGTTCGATAATCCTTCAGACGGCGGTAAATACTCTCGGTTCGGTGGCTGTCGCGGGTATCAGCGCGGGACAGAAGGTGCAGAACCTCGTTTCCGCGCCGATGGACACACTCGGCGTGACGATGGCGACCTACGGCGGGCAGAATCTCGGCGCACGAAAGATCGACCGTATCCACGAGGGAACGCGGGCAGCTTTCGCCGTTTCGATGATCTACACGATTGTTATAACCGCCGTTGTATTCTTCGCGGGCGAGACCATGACCCACATCTTCCTGCGTTCGGGAGACCCCGATTACACCGCGATACTCGCAGCCGTACGGCATTTCCTGCGCGTGACCTGCCTGTTCTACCCCGTTCTCGGACTGCTTTTCCTGTTCAGGAATCTGTTGCAGGGCTTGGGCTTCTCGCTCGTCACGATGCTTGCGGGCGCGGTAGAGCTTGCAGCAAGGATAATCGTGTCCTTCGGGTTCGTGTACCGTATCGGCTTTGACGCGGCGGTGTTCGCGGCTCCTTCCGCGTGGACGGCTGCCTGTGTTCTGCTGATATTCATTTATCTGATAAAGATCAGAAGTCTCGACAGGCTTTTCTGCACGAAGGCTGCCGCTATCGGCAAACCCGCGCACAACTGACGCATATCCTTTACGGCGGCGCTTTATGTCATCGGTACGGCGCTGCCATTTTTTTCTTTGCTCGATCGGCTGTTTTGTGCAATCCGCCGATTGAAATAAACTGCGGTTTATTGTATAATACTATAAATGAGCATTTACTTTAAGATAAAAGATTAAAGATAATAGATAAAAGATATAATACGCAACAGTGAA
>JAILFF010000158.1 GCA_024697705.1 Ruminococcus sp. | reverse complement strand
TACCCTTCGGTTTTCTTATTGGTACGCCGCTCGGTGCGGCACTTTCGGCAATGATAGCAGAGAACAACGCAAAGGCAAGCGGCATCATGATGTCGATAGGTCTGAGTGCGAGGACGTTTTTCCTGAGCCTGTTATTCGTTGCGGCGGCGTATATCATCTCGCTGCTTATCTCGGGCAGAAAGCTGAAGACCGTTGATATGGTGGAGTGTCTGAAGGAAAGCAGAGAATGAACCGACGCCGACCCTTATGTGCAATATGCAGCAATCAGTTATACGCAACTAACCCGATATGGTCCAAACCGCCGGTCTTTTACATAAGCTATTGACATATCACCTGTTACGTGGTATCATGTAATTGCAGCATAACAGGTGTTAGGCTGAGAATATGTGAAAGGAAGTTATGTAAATGAAAAGCTGTGTGCAAATCAGCGCCGTTTCACGCGGCGAACAGAATATCACGCTTTGAGAGCCGATCCGAATGGGTCGGCTCTTTTACATAACAGGGAAGAAAAAACGTTACGTTTGAAGGGAGAATTTCCATGAACATTATTTCGGTAAGGGACGTAAAAAAGAGCTTTGGAAGCGGTGACAGCAGAACGGCGGTTCTCAAGGGCGTGAGCGCGGAGATAGCAAAGGGCGAGATGTGCGGCATATTCGGTCCGTCGGGGTCGGGAAAGTCCACGCTGCTCAATATGATAGGAGAGCCGGAGAGCTTCGAGAGCGGCAGCATAACCGTTGACGGCACCGAGCTTTCGGGTATTTGATTTCAGGCGTGAAGGGTCGGGCTTTGAAGGACTTTTTTCGCGCCTTGTTGAGACCGAGCTTTCCGACGCTGCGTCCTTCGACAAGACCGAGGAGGAGATGATACGCTTCCTGCTGAGATACCGAACCGAGGTCATCATCATACTCGACAAGTCGGAGGGCACGAAATACGAGGGCTTCAAGGCGCAGTATCTCAAAACGCTCGAAGCCGTGTTCACGCGGTTCTTCAAGAAATACGTAAAAGACCCCGACTCGCAGCTTATACACGTCGTCACTGCGATGCGCTTTTACGGCTACATGGAGATACTTTACGGAGACTGCGGCGAGGAAGAAGCCGTCCGCCTTGCGAAACTTACGGGCGTTTACGCCGACGCGGGGTTTGCAGGTCTTGTTAAGGCGCTGATACAATAAGTCCATAAAAAAGCATATCGTTCTGTCAAATTCTTCGTCATGGAAAAGCTCCCTCTGCTCCTCAACGGGACGCTGACTGTACTCTTTCATATTCTTTTCAAAAAAGCCTTTCAGCTCTTCCGCAGACTCCTCCACCGGCGCACAGAACAGCCCCTCCTTATCCCCGTAGCGCGTATAGATAGAACGCGGGGTCGTTCCGGCATTATCGGCAATAGTCCGCATTGAGCTCCGTTATACCCGTTCGCGATAAATTCCCGCATAGCACATTCCGGCAGCTTTTCCGTAACGCTCTCAACTCTGTTAGCCATAAAGCACCTTTTGTATTTGCAGCGGTGTTGCGCAACATTGTTTTAAATATATCATGACTTTTTCGGTTTGTCAATGCCTATAAAATTTTTTCGGCACAAAAAACATCAGATTGCAGTTGAGCGAAAAATAAGCTGTGCAAGTTTCATGCAGGTGTCGTATTATCAGCCTGATATCATTCCAAAGCCGAAAATATGTATCCCGAATCATGTCAATGTGGCGGCGGTCAAATTGAAATAAACCGAAACGTCTTCAATAACAAAAGCCCCGAACGCATTTTTTTGCGCGTCGGAGCTTTTTGTATTCAGCTAATTAATCGGAGCATTTCACGCTTATGCCGAGCGGCTTCCGAGTTTCCAGCCTGCGGCTTTCTTTCTCTCGCCGATGAATCGCTCGTAAATGCCTTCCTCGTTCGCAAGCTCGCTGTGCCTGCCGTGCTGAACGATCTTCCCGTGATCTATCACAAATATCTGATCTGCGTTCTCCACCGTTTTCAGCCTGTGAGCTATCATAATTACGGTCTTTTCCTTTGTAAGGCTCTCGACCGCTTTCATCAGCAGCGTCTCATTTTCGGGATCGACATTCGCGGTCGCTTCGTCAAGGATTATGATAGGCGCGTCCTTCATTATCGCTCTTGCAATGGAGATACGCTGACGCTCGCCGCCCGAAAGGCTCGCTCCGCCCTCACCGATCACCGTGTCGTAGCCGTCGGGGAGCGCCATTATAAAATCATGGCAGCAGGCAGCTTTTGCCGCTTTGATGACGTCTTCTCGGCTTGCGTCGGGCTTGCCGAAGCGGATATTGTTTTCTATCGTATCGCCGAACAGATAAACGTTCTGGAACACAAATGCAAAGTTTTTCATAAGGCTGTCATAGCTGTACTCTCTGACATCTGTGCCGCCGAGCATGATGCTTCCGCTGTCAACGTCCCAGAAGCGTGCAAGAAGCTGTGTGATCGTGGTCTTTCCGCCGCCCGAGGGTCCGACGAACGCCGCTGTTGTTCTTTCGGGGATCTCAAAGGAGACCCCGTCGATTATCTTTCTTTTGTCGTATGAAAAATCTACGTTTTTTACGGTGAGCGTCATGCTTTCGGGCGCAAGCTCTTTTCCGTCAATGTCCATCGTCGGCGAAGAAAGGGCTTCGTTCGCCTTATCGACGCAGTTCTCGATAGTTCGCGTCAGTCCGTTGAACGCCCCGACCTGATCGAGAGATTCAAAGATCATGAAGGAGCATATTATCATCATCACCGCATATACAAGGCTCATTGAGCCGTTCAGATAAAAAGCGATGCTCATTATCATCATGACGATACCGGAGAGCTTCGTGAGAATGTTCAGGAAAAACATCACGACCTCGTATACCGATTCCATGCGTGTACTGTACCTTGTGAAGCGGTCTATCGAGCTGTCAACATCGGTTATGCTTTTGCCGAACAGGTCGAAATTTCTGACCTCGGCGATACCTCTTACGTACTCCAGTATACGTGCGACCATGCTGTCCTGTGAAGCCGTAAATGCGTCTGAATCGGAGCTTTGCGCACGTATCATGAACTCCGTTCCGGCAAGATAGACCGCCATAGTAACGAGTGCAACAAGAGCTATCCTCGCTTCAAAGAAAAACATGGACAGAACAATGACAAGGGTAGTGATTATACCCTTTGAAATGACGATCACACATCTTGACGCTATACCCGAAAAGCTCTCCATAGTGTTTGTGGCGATAGAAGTTATTTTGCCGAGACCCTCGTCGTTAAGATGACCCATCGGCACATAGCGCAGATGCTCCGCTATCTCGATACGCTTGAATGACGAGGTGTTGAAGCCTGCCCTCGTCTGGAGCATGGTGGTTTTCATGGAAACGGCTGTTTGCAGCACGATAGACGCAAAAATGATGCCTGCAGAAATATATGCCTGTTTTTCCGACAGTCCGCC
>JAILFF010000140.1 GCA_024697705.1 Ruminococcus sp. | reverse complement strand
AAATTCACATTACTGCGTCAAACTCCCTTGAAGGGCGACTGTCTGAACTTCGTTCAGACCACCTCCTGCGGTCGTTTTCCTTGTACTGTGAATTTTTCTCTCGAAATCTTTATGCAGATATTTTCTTGGATTGCTATAATTACTCGTTCTTTGATATAATCAACGTCGTTCTGTTCCAGATGTATCATCGCGGCAACAGGTTCGTCAGTCAGATATGCGTCTATCTTGTTATTTTGCAGAGCCGCGTCCAGATCGCTTGTGTTGTCAAAACAGAAATATTTGCTGTCGGGGAAAACTCTAAAGCATATCGGCTCTGTGCTTGAACCTACTCTTATACCTATGCGCCTGCCGTTAAACTCGGTGTATACGAGGGCTCGGAAGCCGCCGAAGCCGCCTCGGCGGGAGCGCTTGCCGTGCCTTCAAGGTCGGAAGCCCTTACTGCCACAACGATACCGCCGTCGCTTACGGGGTCTGAGAACATGACTTCTTCCTCGCGCTCGGGTGTGACGTTCATAGAAGTGGTGAACTCGTACTTGCCGGAAGCAAGCGCGGGTATCCTCGCCTGAAAATCAACGTCGCCTATCTCAAGTGCATAGCCGTATTCGCGGCAGAAGCGCATGGTCACGTCAATATCATAACCTACGTGTTCGCCGTTCTTTATGTAGGAGAAGGGCTCGTCGGTAGAGGTGGTGACAACGTGTATCGTACCGTTTTCACCTGTAAGCCCGGACATATCAACAAGCTTTTTGCCGTCGTCATCGCCAAACCATATCGAGTAGATCTCGGCAAGAGTGCCGTCCGCTCTGCATTTTGTCAGAAACTCGTTGAGCTGGTCTCGAAGCTTTGTTTCGCTTTCATCATTCTTTCTGAACGCAAAGGAATACTTGTTATTCGTCAGTCGTTCCTTGATATAGTCAATTGAGGGCTGCTCGGCGTGAATGCTTTTAAGTGCGGGTTCATCTCCGAGATATGCGTCGATCGTGCCGTTCATCAGCGCGGTATTTAGATTGGGATAGCCGTCAAAATACAGGTATTCGCTGTCGGGGAATTATTTGAAGCTCTCGGCTTCCATATTCGTTCCCGTGAGTATGCCTATCTTTTTGCCATTGTAATCCGAATAGGTCAGCGTTTTTGCTGTATTGACCGTGGGAGCGCCTGCCGTCCCTTCAAGGTCGGAAGCCCTCACCGCCAGCACCGAACCGCCGTCGTAGTGAGGCTCGGAGAAGTTCACACTCTCGCGGCGTTCCTCGGTTATCGTGATGGTCGAAGCGCCGAAGTCGTTCTTGCCGCTCGATACCGCGGGGATTATGCCGTCAAAGTTCATATCAACGAGCTCAAGCCCGTAACCGCAGTCCTTGCAGAAGCGATAAGCTATATCTATCTCGTAGCCGACTATCTCGATATCCTTGATATATACAAACGGCGCGTTTGCGGATTCAAGAGCAAGCGAGAGCTTTCCCTTTTCGCCCGAAAGAGTGCTGACGTCGGGAATTACCTTTTTGCTCTCGTCCGAGCCGAACCATACCGAGTCGATCTCCGCGAGGGTGCCGTCGGACTTGATCTTTTTGATATACTCGCTGAACTCACCGCACAGCGCCGCGCCCTTGTCGTCCTTCGAGAACGCGAAGCCGAAGCTGTAATCGTCGATCTTGTCTTTCAGATAGTCAACGGCGCTGTCCTCGGTCATCATGTACTTGACCAAAGGCTCGTCCGCCGCGAAGCCGTCGATGATATTTGCTTTTAGTGCCTGCAACAGGTCGGTGTACGAGTTGTAGTAGCTGATATCCGCGTCGGGGATATTCTCCTTTATCATCTCGTCGAAGGCTGTACCTGTCTGAACGCCTATCCTTTTGCCCGCGTAGCCCTTGACCGTCAGCGTTTTGGGCGTTCCCGAAACGGCTACTGCAGTAGTCTCGTTACCGCCTTGCCCGGTCTCTGTTTCGCCGCCCCGTGTGACCATGAACGCAACGAACGCGATCAGCGCAAGCACCACGGCAATGATAATGTAATCGGTTTTTCTCAGTCTGTTCATTCGGTATCCCCCATTGAACAAAAAACAGAAATTCAGTTGTCGTTATCCTCGGTTTTCTTTTTTGCAAAGACCGCAGCAGCCGCGAGCGCTAATGCGGAAAGTGCCAATACTCCGGTGCGACCCGTGTTAGGGTTGGTCTCGGTGCTTGTCTGTGCTGTAGGTGCGGGTGCCGCTGCGGGTGTGGGAGCCGCGCTGCTGTCAGAACCTGCGGAAGCCGCCGCGGAAGAACCGCCCGCATTACCGCGTATCACCGCGACACGACCCGCTCCGCCGCTTACAGTATCATATACGGATACCGGGTATATGTCATTAATAACGTTCTGTGCGGTTTTTTCGGGCTCGCTTTCATTTTTCTTCTCGTATGTAAGCCCGAAGCCTACGGGATAAAGCACCTTGTCGGTGTACCTGTATTGGCTGTCTATCTCATAGACGTCCACGGGGAGCCTGCCCGTGGGCTCGTTGCCGCCGAACACGGTGAGTATAGCGGAGATAAGGTTCGGACCGTATGACTTGACATTGCCCGTGTAGGAGGTCGGCACCTCGCTCATCATATTTCTGCCATAGGCTACGAGGAAAGCGTCCGCGTCGGTGAAGCGCCCCGCGTCGTAGGGGTACATAAGGCTTATCACAATAACGGGCTTGCCCTTTTCGTGCGCAAGCTTAGTCATCTCGTCGATGAACTTTGCCTCCTTTCCGTTGCCATGCTCCTCGTCGGGGTCATAATTGATCTCGCCCCAGCTGTCCGAAGCGATAATGACCGCCTTTGCGTTTTCCACCGCCTCGGCGTAATCGGACGCGGGCTTTTCGGGATAGAAATATGTATCCGCTACCGCGCCCTCGGGTATCACTCCACTGCTTCTGAGCCTGTCAAACGCGAATCCAAACGAATTGTCCGCGTTGTTGTTCGCGTAGAAGAACAGCGCCTTTTCGTCCTCTCCGAGAGCGAGCGGCAGAACATTACTCTCGTTCTTCACAAGAGTAATAGCCTTGTTTGTCACGGCAAGCTCTCTTTCGTGATGGTCGTAGGAACCCACCGTCGCGAGAGCGTTAAGCACCTTTGCTTCAACGTCCTCGTTCTCGTAATCGTGATCGAAAAGACCGCGTTTCAGCTTTAGATCGACTATCCTCTCGGCGGATTCGTTTATCCTGTCCTCGCCAATCTTTCCCGCCCCGACCTTTTCTTCGATGACGTCAATATAGGTCTCAAGGTCGGATATAGTTTCCTGAGAATAGGTGTCGAGCGGAACGAGCAGCATATCCGCGCCCGCGTTTATCGCAAGCTCCGCAGTGTCGTAGATATCGTAATTTTTGGCGAGCGCGTCCATTATCATGCCGTCTGTGATGATAACTCCGTTATAGCCCATATCGCCGCGGAGAAGATCGGTCAGTATGGTCTTTGAAAGCGTCGCGGGTAGGTATACCTGTTCGCCCGTGCTTATCGAGGTGTACGTTCCCGTTTCGATCTGCGGGAACTGGATATGCGTGGTCATTATCATGTCAACGCCCGCTTCGGCAGCCGCCTTGAACGGAACGAGCTCACACTCTTTGAGCTGTTCATAGCTCTTGTCTATAAGCGGCAGACCCGTGTGGCTGTCAACGTCGGTATCTCCGTGACCGGGGAAATGCTTTGCCGAGCCGATTATATTGTTGTTCTTCAAGCCGCTTATGTAAGCCTTGCCCATCTCGCTGACGATCGCGGGCTCGGACGAGAAGGAACGAATATTGATTATCGGGTTATTGGGGTTGTTGTTTACGTCCATATCGGGCGCGAAATCGACGTTAATGCCGACAGCCGCAAGCTCTGAGCCGATTATATCCGCGTTCTCGTAAGCGCAGTTTGCGTCAAAGGTCGCACCGAGAGCCATATTCCCGCAGGTGTCGGTGCCCGTCCCGAGACGGATTATCCTGCCGCCCTCCTGGTCTGCCGCAATAAAAAGAGGTATCCTGTACTCGTTCTTCGCCGCGGCAGTCTGAAGCTCGCTCGTAAGGCGGGCTGTCTGCTCGGTACCCTTGACGTTTTCCGCATAAAGGATAACGCCGCCCAGACTGTACCTTTCGAGCAGGTCGGCGAATGGCTGGTTAAGCGAGGTCAGGTCTTCGATATCCTCGTAGCGGTTGGTATCGCTCCAGTAGCGGCACTGTATCATTATCATCTGCGCGATCTTCTGTTCGAGCGTCATTCCCGCGACGATATCGTGAGCGCTCGTGCAGCTTTCCTCTGCCTGTGCGGATATGCCGCCAATACCCTCGCAGGCGAGAGCCGCGGCTGTGAGAAGTGAAAAAATTTTTTTGCCGATCATAGTAATTCTCCTTATAACTTATTTCATATTAATTCGGTATGTTCATCATAGCAGCTGAAAAATCCCTTTGAAAAGTAATCCCTCATCACCTCCTCGCCATAAGTTTTTTGGATCTTTATCTGCTTATAAATATTATAGCATATCGAGCGCAACAAATCAGCAACAAATTTGCTGTATTTTAATCATTATATCAACAAAGTTTTCAATGTTTTTTTGTGGAATATGTACAAGCAAATTGTTTTTCGTGAAAAGTGACAAATTATCATTGGAAACTTTGTTCATTGTTACAATAAAAAATGCCTGATTTGTTGTGGATTTGTTGCGGGCGATGTGATATAATTATTCAATAAAATGGCAAAATACGTCCGCTGTCTGAAATTCTTCGGCAAGCAAGGCAGAGTAACAAGGGCAGCGGCACTTTCCTAATAGATACAGGGTGATACGATATGATAAAAAAGCTGTTCGGGCAAATGCTTTTGACGCAGATACTTTCGGCAATGACCGTTACGCTTTGTATGCTCATCGACAGCATAATGATAGGGCGCTTTCTCGGGATAGAGTCCATGAGCGCCTATGGATATTCCACGCCGATACTGCTCGTATTCGCGGCGGTCGGAAGCATGATATCCTCGGGAGTTCAGGTAATGTGCGGCAGGACTATGGGCAGCGGCGATAAAAACGGTACCAACGCCTGTTTTTCGGTATCGGCGGCAATGGCGGTGATATTTTCTGTCGTCGGTATGGCTGCGGTGCTGATATTCACCGACCCGCTGTGTACGCTGCTCGGCGCGGGAGAAAACACCCCCGACAACACGGTGTTCGCGCTGACGAGGGACTATCTTCGGGGCTTTATCATCGGTGCGCCCGCGTTTATGGCGGCGCAGATCATGGTGCCGTATATGCAGATGTCGGGCAGCAGGACAAGGCTGGTTACCGCCGTAATAGCCATGACGATAAGCGACGTAATATTTGATATACTGAACGTTTTTGTTATAAAACTGGGCACCTTCGGAATGGGTCTTGCAAGCTCGCTGAGCTACTTTATCGCCTTCGGCATAGGTATCGTATATTTCTTTAAAAAGGACTGCATTTTCAGATTCAAGCCCTCGCTTGTCAGGCTGAGTACCCTTGCGGAGCTGATCGGGGACGGCGTACCGACGCTGATAAATCAGGTAAGCCTTGTGCTTCTTACCTTTATTCTCAATAAGCTCCTGACAAGTCTCGGCGGCAGTACTGCGGTAGCCGCGTATTCCGTCATTTCTACCGCGGGGAATATCTGCTATTCCTTCAGCTCGGGCGTGGCGGCTGTGGCGCTGACCCTGTCCTCGATATTCTATTCAGATGAGGACAAGCCCGCGCTTTATGAGCTTGTGCGGGTCATGATGTATTATGCCATACTGATATGTGCTGTCGTGACGGGCGTGATAGTTCTTGCTGCAAAGCCGCTCGTACTTCTGTTTATACAAGATGCGTCCGCTACCAACATATCTGTTGCGGGACTGAGGCTTTTTGTTCTGTCACTGGTGCCTTGTGCCTTGAACACCACGCTCAAAAACTATTATCAGGGTATCGAAAGGGTAAAGCTTACCGTGGCTGTCTCGGCAATGCAGAATTTCGCTCTTACGGCGCTGGGTGCGTTCGTTATTAGCCGCTTCGCCGGAGTAACGGGAGTGTGGCTGGGTTTTCTGACGGGAGAAGGTCTGACATTCATATTGATAAGCATATATGTCCTGATGATAAGGGGCTCAAAGGGCTTTGCACTTATCCCCAAGGACTTCGGAGCTGCCGATGAAAGCTGTCTTGATATGTCCGTGACCTCGCAGGAGAATGTGGTAAGCGCCTCAAAGCGTGCTTCTGATTTCTGCGTTGAAAAAGGGCTTCCCGGGCGCACAAGCTATCTGGTGGCGCTTTCGATAGAGGAGATGGCAAACAACATTATCCACTACGGCTTTGCGGACGGCAGGGAACACAGTATAGATATCCGTATAGTTATTTCCGAAAGCGGTACGCTCCTTCGTATACGCGATAACTGTATTGGCTTCGACCCCGTAAAGTATCTTGAGCTGCACGAGGACGACGACCCCGCGGCGCATATCGGCATTAAAATGGTGATGAAGCTGGTAAAGGAAGCGAACTATGTCAACTCGCTGGGGCTGAATAATCTCAGGCTGACGCTGTGATACATTACTACCTCGTTTCTTAACAGACTTGTTCTGTTTTTTCATTAGCATAAAAGGCTTTGAATAAAACATTTTGCTTGACACAAGTTATATAATCATGCTAAAAGAGATCAACGACCATGAGGGAGATACTGCGCTGCAAACGCTCGCTGACTGCTTTTGGAAAGCCACAGATCACGGACAGCGTGTTTATCGTATTGGCGGCGATGAATATATGATCTTATGTATCGGGATCTCGGAAAGCGAGGTGCTTTCACTGATAGAACGGATAAGGCAGGAAGTAGCCAAAACCCCTTATACCTGTTCTGTCGGGTATGCGATGAAAACCGAGGGCAGTACGATTGATACGCTCTATCAGAGTGCCGACGCCATGCTGTATGAGGATAAGAAACGGTTTTTATGAAAGCACGGGCAAGGACAGACGAAAAAGACGTACATAAATAATCTAAAGGGGACAGTTTCGGCTGTCCCCTTTATCGCATTTACAATATTTTCTTCCGCAGTCTGTTTGGCGTATATTATTTCTTTATACGTTTCAGAACCAGCCATTATCCTCGTTGTGATATTCTCCCGTTTTTCCGTCGGGGCTGACATATCTTATGTAGAACAGGCATGTGCCGTTGCTCTCGTGGATCAGATACACAGTACCCTCCTCGATTCCCGAATACTCCTTCAGATATTTGTCTCCCGCGGCTTCGGGTTCGTCCTTTGAATTGAGTATAACGCAGTTGCCGTCGTTGATATACTCGCCTTTGTAACCCTCGATATTGGCGATTTTTTCGTAAGTCTCATTTTCCTCGCCGCTTTCGGCAAGAGAGGATTTTTCCTCTGCCGCGGACTCGGCGGCTTCGTTGCTTTCGACCGACGTGCTTTCCGATACGGAAGAAGTGTCGGCGGTCACATTTGCCGCGGTGGGTCTTACTTCCTCGTTAACCTTTCCGCACCCGCAGGCGAAGAGAGCAATTAAAGCGGCTGCTATTGCTATCGTTTTTTTCATGATTAGGTCTGCCTTTCTTTTTCGTGTATATAGGCTGTCTGATAATTCCGCGGTCATGATTTCGGACGGTCTTATAACAGCATAGACCATTATACTACTATACAACAGAAATGTCAACCCATCACAAAATATATTTCTAAAAGCAAAACTTTCTTTGAACTTTTTATATATTTCGACCACAACAGAAATCAACCGTTGTTTTGTTTTTCTGCTATTTTATGCACATATTCGGATAATTCTTTTGTTTTGAGCAGCGGTGCAACATGACCGCCGTCAATGTAAAATATTTCTTTATCGGGGGCATTGACTTTTTCAAAGTAGCTTTCGGCTTCCTCGACCATATTGATCGAACCGTGGTCTTTTGTTCCTACTATCACATAATAAGGGACTTTGTACTCGGTTCTGTCCTTGATAGAAAGCGACTGCACCATAGGAAATGCGACCGTACATCTTTCGCCGCCGATCAGTTTGAGCTGATAATCAACATATTCCTGCGACATTCCCATTTCTCTTAGCTGCTGAGACAAAGTACAGTTCGGATTGAACCAAAGTGCCGCGTACATATTTTGATCCGCATCATTGAAATAATCATCTACAAAGTTATATGCTTCATCGAGACGGGTCAGTATATCCGCCTGTTCCTCGTCCACGACGACCATTGAGTGATCGAGTTTTTCGGCAAGAGCATGAAGCTCGGGGTCGTTTTCAGACCGCTCTAATGCCCATTCCTTGAACATAGCTTTGCTTTCGGGCATATCCACCATAAGCGACATGGCGATACAAGCGTCGTATTTTTCGGGATATTCAAGTGCGAGGTTTGAGGCATACACAGACCCCCATGAATGACCGATAAGGGTGATTTTTTCCTTTCCGAGATGTTCACGCAGATAATCTGTCATTTCAAGACCGTCCTGCAAAAACGTCTCCGCCGTCGGCATTTTATCTTCGGCGTGATCGGGATAATTGTGACCGAAACCGCGCTGATCCCAGTCAACGACCGTATAATCCTCGCTGAGCGTTCTCAGGATACTCCAGTCGAGCCAGCTTGTAGTAGTACCGGGACCGCCGTGAAGATACAGCAGCACGGGATTATCCCTGTCCTGTCCGTAAATGTTTATCCATTCCTTCGTACCATTTATATCGACATACACAGTCTCATTGATAGCGCCGTCGGGCGTCCTGCCGTTTACCGCCTTGCCGATAAGACGTGCGGCAAGCATAGTAATTATGACAGCCACAAACGTTATCAGAACCCAAAGCAGTATTTTGCCCGTGATCTTTAATGCTTTCATTTGCTCTCGTTCCTTTCAACGTGATAATTCCATTGGCTCGGTAAAGCGTTCCGAATTCCAGCTTCTGTAAACAATTATACATTAAAATCATCAATAAGTCAAGGGAAAAATGCAATCATTGCTGTACCAATTAAATCTTGAACTTTTTATGTGGGTTCAACTGAAAAAGTTTTTGTTTTCATAGGCTTTATATCATTCAATTTGGTTCAAGAATAAATTGGGGAATCAATAAATACAAATTAATTTACGTTCTCGTCTTTTAAAAGATGGTTCCCTCATTATTAAGGTCACGAAAGCAAGATAATGAGCGTTTAATGGACAATCCACGATCTTGTAAAACAAAAAACCTCGCAAGCCCTTGAATTTGCGAGGTAAAAGAAAAATGGAGCATAGGGGATTCGAATTGAGGTCTTTGATAATCATATGTTCTTGTAACTCGCTGATAGTATTGATTTTACGCGGTTTTGTATAAGATAACTATACAAAACATTTATTCTTTAGCGCAAATTATCATCATAACAATGGACAAATTAAGGACACCATTTTCCTATTCCCCGCGTATTTACGTCATTTCTGCGCTTTTTCTGCTCTCGAAAAACGCCTTTGGTCAACAATTGGACAACTTTTATAATATGGCAAGT
>JAILFF010000128.1 GCA_024697705.1 Ruminococcus sp. | reverse complement strand
TTATTATACATCTTTTTTCGCAAAAAGTCAAGCAAGTTTTCGCTGAAAAGAAAATTTTTCACCGAAATTTTATCGTTCTTATCGTTTGGCGCTGTTTTCGCGGCTGAAACAATAGATCGTATTACGGTTTCGGAGGGGAATTTTACCTGAAATTTACAAATATCGCCGTGCTGTCGGGCAGGTATCAGAAATTTTTGTTTTAGTTTATTGAAAGGGAAAACGGTGAGTGAAATGCTTCAAAGAACATCTGAGGGCATATCACATTCCCGAAGGTGGAGACAGAGCACGTTCGGCACTTTATATAATAGACTTCCTCGGAAACTAAATCACACCGCCTGACAAAATCTTTTACCGTGCTGCTGCGTTGTCCTCCTCACCGTGCGACAGCACGCTTTCGTCGTCCGCCTTGCATCACGGCAAAATATTTTGCCATGCGGCGCACTTTAGTTTCCGAGGAAGTCTAATGCAGCAAAAAAGCCGCAGTCTCAAGAAACTACGGCTCGATTTTTTCATTTTTTGGTAAAGAACGTACCCCAGGCGTAGCCCTTCTGACCGTTGTATTCGAGATAGTACCAGCCAAAGCTCTGACCGAGTACCTTGATCTCCTCGCCCGTCTGTAATGTCGCGAGGTTGGCGCTGTTGGCGTCGGCGACCGGGTGCAGATAAACGGGGCTGTTTACGGAATAATCGCCCGCTATGCTTGTGTCAAGACCCTCGGGAACGTCGGGATTCTCCTCCTCGGGTTCGTCCTCGTCGTCTGCGGTGGTGGTCTTTTTCTTTTTCGTAGCCTTGGTGGTGACTACCTCGTCGCGAAGCTGCTTCTTGGGCTCGATGACCTCGAAAGCGGTCTCGGTCAGATGACCCGTTTTGGCGGTCTTCTGAAGCTCGGCGTCGCTGACGAACAAACTGTTCGAGAACATTATTACGATAACGCATACGAGGAAGCAGGTTATCGAAACGGCGATTATACCTTTTATCGTGGTGCTGACGCTTTCGGCAGCCTCGGGCTGGGGAGCGCGTCTCGGCATCGGGCGCTGACCCTGACGCTGAGGAGGTCTCTGCCCCGGAGCCTGACCGCGTCGTGCGCCGGGAACGCCGTTTCTCTGCGGTCTCTGTGCTGTCTGTTCGCTGCGGATGATTGGCTCGGAGCTTCCCGCGGGTCTTGCCGACTGACTGCCGTTTCCCGCACCGGGAGCACCGCCCCTTATCATGGGCGCCTTCCCCGAGGACTGACCGTTCGGGCGCTTGGGAGCCGCCTGTCTCGGAGCGCCTGCGGGTCTTGCACCCTTATTCGCATTATGATCGGCTTTCTGCCCTGCCTGTCCGACGGGCTTTTTGCCATGATTTTGATTTTCCGACATTTTGTTTCTTCCTTCCATAAAAAAGTGCCTTACTATTATTATACACATTATTTCCCCGATTGTCAATACTTATTAAAATTATTAAGAATTTATGCGTTTTTGACAGCGTCGGCTTTCGGAACTTCTCGTGAAAATTTTTCGCCGAACGCTTGATTAATCCGCAATGATGTGTTATAATAATATAATACGCAATGTCTGATACCCGATTCGGAAGGAATGATATAAAAATGTCCGGAAAGACAAAAAACAAGAAGAGAAACAAGCAGCACTACAATCCTCAGAAGGTGCAGCGGGCTAAAAATACTGCCGAGACCGAAAACGAGATCATGCAGCGCAGCATCGACCCGCCCATAAAGCGTACAGGCAAGCCGCTGTTCATGCGGATCGTCATGCTTGCAATAGCGGCTGTTATGATACTCGGTATCGTGGTCAGCGCCGTTGCGGGCAACGCGGGAGGATTCTTCTGATATGGTACATATCGGCAACAGCTGGGATAATATCCTGGCGGACGAATTTCATTCGGAGTATTACCTGCATCTGCGGGAATTCCTGAAATATGAATACGGTCATTACGTCGTCTATCCCGATATGTATGATATCTTCAACGCACTGAAATATACGCCCTACGAGAACGTAAAGGCTGTTATTATCGGTCAGGACCCCTATCACGGCAAGGGGCAGGCTCACGGGCTCTGCTTTTCGGTCAAGAAAGGCGTTCAGCCGCCGCCCTCGCTGCAAAATATCTTCAAGGAGCTGTACGACGACCTTAAGATCGCTCCGCCGCCGCACGGAGAGCTTACCGGCTGGGCGGAGCAGGGCGTGCTGCTGCTCAATACCGCGCTTACCGTCCGCGAGGGAAAACCCAATTCCCACCGCGGCAAGGGCTGGGAACAGCTCACCGACGCCATTATCCGCAAGCTGAACGAACGCGACATACCGACGGCGTTCATACTCTGGGGCGGCAACGCCAAGGCGAAGGCTTCGCTTATCACGAATCCGATACACGCCGTGTTCAAGGCAGCGCACCCGTCGCCGCTTTCGGCATATAACGGCTTTTTCGGCTGCCGCCACTTCTCGGCGGTGAACGATTTTCTTAGGCGAAACGGCATCGACCCCATCGACTGGCGCCTGAGCTGACGGCGTAACGGCGCATAGCCCTGCTCTGCGCTGTTATGTGATAAATTTTTGAGAAATTAAAAAAGTGCTTGCATAACACGGGAAAATGTGTTATAATTATTGGGTATAGAATGGATACCGTATTTTATAGGTAAGAAACGCTTTAAGGAAAGATGAATGGAAGAAATTAACTCCGGCTATAAAAAGCTGTTTTCAAATACGCTTATCATCGCTATCGGCTCGGGAAGCTCAAAGGTGCTGATGCTCCTGCTGAACGCGATATACGCGAGAAGCCTTACAGATGCCGAGCTCGGCGTAAACGAGATAATCCAGCAGATATCGAACTGGCTGGTGCCTATCTTCACGTTCGAGATATTCGAGGCGGTGATACGCTTCGGACTTGACAAGCAGACGGATTCACGGAAGGTGTTCACGGTCGGCAACGCGGTCTGCCTGGGCGGATTCGTGATACTGGCTCCGATACTGTACTTTGTTGACAGGTCGGGCGTCGCCGATAAATATCTGAACGGGTATACGCTGCTCATTTACTGCTTTATCATATCGGACTCGCTCAGAATGGTGTACTCCTACTTCCTGCGGGCGCTCGAAAAGATGAGGCTGTTTTCAATAACGATCATTGTCAATACTGTGCTGATGCTGACGTTCACGGTGCTTTTCATCGTCGTGATGAAGCTCGGCAACAAGGGCTATCTTTATTCGATAATCGCGGCGAACGTGATTTCCGTGGCGTTCATGTTCATAGCGGGCGGGCTTTGGAAATATCTCTCGCCGAAATGTCTTGACAATGCTGTTTTCCGAAAGATGATAGCTTACAGTCTGCCGCTTATCCCCGCGCAGCTGATGTGGCTCGTGGCGAACAGTTCGGACTCGTTCATGACGAGATACTATATGGACGAGGCGGCGACGGGCATACTGTCGCAGTCGTACAAGATAGCGAACATCGTTTCTACCGTCTACCTGATGTTCGGTCAGGCGTGGAATATGTCCGCCGTGCTGGAGGACGGCTCGGAGCATCGCGACAGGTTCTACGAGAACGTGTTCCACCTCAATCAGTGCATGATGTATATAATGGTGGCGGGCTGTCTTATGCTCTGCAAGCCCATCACGCTGATCTGGCTCGGCAAGGATATGCTCGTTACCGCGCAGTATGCGCCGATACTCATATACTCCACGGTGTTTTCGTGCTTTACCACGTTCATGGGCTCGATCTATCTGGCTTCAAACAGGACGGGGCGGTCGCTTTTCACAAGCGTTATCGCGGGCGTGGTGAACGTTTCGCTGAATATCTTTCTGATACCGAGGATAGGGCTTATCGGTCCTCCCATCACAACTGTTATTTCGTTCCTTGTGGTGTTTGTCCTAAGGATATTCGATTCGCGGCAGATCGTTCCGTTTAAGATAGGCATCGGAAAACTTGTAATAAATAATATCCTGCTTGCCGTAATGACGGTCATCTGCGTTATGATGAACAGGGTAAAGATGCTTGAAAAACCCGCGTTGTTCATACTTCCCGCGATGTTCCTGCTTATCACGGCAATGAACATCGTGCCCGTGTGGAACGCGCTCATAAAGCTTGCGCCCGCGAAGATCAGGGACATCATACTGAGGCTGGGTCCCGTGAAGATCGTTCTGCTGTGCATAGCTGCCGCCGCTTTTGCGGTAGTATGCTTCCTCAAGCATTTCGTGCTGACGGCGACCTGCCTTATCGCTTTCGCGGGGCTGATGGCTTTCGGCGTTGCTGCCGACAAGCGGCTTTTCAGGCTCGGCGGCATGGCGGGGCTCTTCATTACGGTATGGGCGGCTTTCGGGCTGAGCTCGGCGTTTCTGGCGCTGCTCGTCCTTTCGGCGTTCGAGTATTTGCGCGAGCCCGACGGCATCGTGACGCTCTTCGGAGCCGTCTGCCTTTCGGGAACGATCGGCGGGATCTACGGCTTGCCGGCGGGTGTATTCGCTGCCGATATGATAGTGTTTGTGGCGCTTATCGCGGGAATGAAGCCTTTTACACGTTGGCTGTACCGTCTTCTCACACCGGCAGGCGAGAGAGCGTATTATGAGGCGGAGACATTACGAATATCAAAAGAAATGCCTGCTGAAGGCAATAAATATGAAAAGGAGATAATCAAAATGGCAGAATTGACCTTTGAGATCACAAAGAATATCGGTGTGCTTTCGACAAGCGCAAGGGGCTGGACAAAAGAGCTTAACCTTGTAAGCTGGAACGAGCGCGAACCGAAGTACGATATTCGCGAATGGAACCCCGATCATTCCCGCATGGGCAAGGGCGTTACCCTCACCGACGAGGAAGTCGAAACGCTCAGAAAGCTCCTTAACGGCGAGGAGATCGAGGACGATATAAACGAAGACGAGATACTTTAAGCTTAAGCGTCGCGGAGGTGGATTTTTATGAAAACTGCTGTTAAGATCTTTGCCGCCATCGGCGTCGTTACCGCTCTTTTCGGTATAGCGGCGGTAGTGATACACCTTGTCTGCAAGGAGAACAAGAAATACTATTCCGTAGCGAAAACGTCCATCGAGGTGTAAGACTTGGCGGCACAGTGCGATTCCTGCGCGTATTACGCCTACGACGAGGAATTTGAGGAATACTACTGCACCGTCGATCTTGACGAGGACGATTATATGCGCCTGACCTCCGACCCGAAGGGCTATTGCCCGTATTACCGAAACGGCGACGAGTACGGCGTGGTGAGAAAACAGAATTAAAAGCATAATTTCCCGAACGGATTCGGATCAGTAATATGAAGGTATTAGGAGGACACTATGGGACTGTTTGGCAAGAAGAGGGCGGAGGAGCCGGAAAACGAAAATGAAAATGTCAGCGCGAAGGACTTTGCTGACGAGAACTTCGGAGAGGTCATCGACTTCGATAATATAGAGGACGACGGCACTGCGGGCTCGGGCGCGCCCGAGATCGAGCTCTTGGAAGATAATGAAGGCTGGACCGAATCGGAGGCGGCAAAGGATTTCGGCGAGCTCGGCAGATTTGACGGCGAAGAAGAGGTCGATGTCGATCTTGACGCCGCCGAAGCCGAAGACAAAGATTCCGACAGCAAGGTAGTAGCAAGCCCCGAGGACAAGTTCAGGGAAAGGGCTGCGCTGCTTGGCGGCGCCCTCAGAATGATGTTCCCGCAGCAGCTGCTTGTCGGCTTCTACTATGCGGAGCTTCAGGCGGACGGCTATATCGACGATCTGTGCTGCTACGCCACCAACGGCGAGCTGCTTGAAAAGGACGAGATCCCCGAGCGCACGGGCCTGACCGATCCAGAAATGATAGCCCGCGAGGAAAAGCTGGAACAGGCGTTCTTCCTGTTCAGACGCGCTGCCGTTGAATTTACCCAAAAGCCCTGTAACGGCGTTACGGTGGTACTCAGGAGCAACGGACAGGCGCAGGTAGACATCGTTTCTCAGGAGCTTGTCGAGGGCGAAGAGGATCAGCGCTATGCTCAGTTCCGCCGCAAGGTAGAGGCGGCAGACCCGCGTTATCAGCCGCCCCGGATGAGCGAAGAGACGCTTGCGGCAATCCGCTCAAAAACTCACGGCATCTACTCGGCTATGGGACAGAGCTTCTATAACTTTATCCCCGGCAACGAGTTCAAGGTGGCTTATTTCTATACCGAGTTCGGCGAGAACGGTGTTTTCTACTACTACCGCTGCTTCTTAAACGACGGCACGATGCTTGAAAAGGAGGATATGTTCAAGCATTACGGTGTTGATATCTCGCAGGCGGAACAGCGCAGGAATGAGATAATCACTCATGCCATGGCTTTCCGAAATGTATTCATTAGCGAGGGGACCAAGCCTTTCTCGGCGATAAGCCTTACCATAACGGGCGACGGCAAATTTACCACCAATCTGAACTACGGTCCCACCGACGCGGCGGGCGAAGAGGACAGACTGAACGTTTGGAAAGCTCAGAACAACGGCGAGGGCTTCCCGCCTGTTGAAAGAAGAGCAGACGGCAGCGTCGGCAACGAGAAGAAGATAGTCGAGGCAGACCCCGCTCTTCAGGAGCAGGTCAACGCTATCTATATGGAGCTCGGTACGGAGTTTTTCAGCTTCCTTCCCGAGACCGAGTTCAACCGCGCCTACTTCTTCTGTGAGTTCGGCGATGACGGCGTGTTTACCTATCAGCGTATGTTACTTAACGACGGCACTTCCGTTGAGGGCGAGGATATCTTTGAGAAATTCAACATGGACGTTACCGAAGCGGAGAACAACCGTACAAAGATAATCGAGCTTATCGACAATATCCGCGAAATGATCGCTAACGAAGGGGAGAAAACCTTTACTTCTATGACCCTTGCTATCAGCGACAAGGGTGAGTTCCGCTCGTATATGGGCTTTGACCCGGCAACGGCGGAAAATCGCGATCAGCGCCTTGCGGCGTGGAAGTCGCATTTCGACGGCGGTGAGACTATCGGATGATAAGCTATCTGACTACCGTGGCTATCGGCGGTTACGACAAGCGCGAAACTATGGACGCACTCGATTCGCTGAATTCACGCATTTGTCTGCTATATGAGGAAATAGAGAAGAAAAGAAAAGGCAGAGCGTTCGACGTACCGATGTGGAGTACGGTGAAGATGCCTCAAAAAGCCGCCGGTGACGGATTCGATGAAAGGGATACCGATGCGCTGATAACAGAGCTGAGGAGCCTTGCAGTCGAACTTGAGAATGAATTGCTTAGATGATACTATCGGATCTTACGGTCTGTTACGCAGCGGTCGGTTTCGGCCGCTGTTTTTTCTGTTTTGAAAACGTTTTTGTTAATTTTAATTTAATAATTTATATTTTGTCTTATTGATATTATTGAAAAATTCATAAAATTTCGATATAATTATATTTAAGCTGTAACAAAGAAAAGGTTGCTTTGAAAATAAGTGATTTTTCCGTAGCTTCGGCTTCTTCGCATATAAATATATGAATGTATAAACGGAAGGATCTGATCGCCTAAATGTCAAGAGCAATCGGTTCGCGCTATACTGTGGAAAGTTCTCCTCAGATAAGCGGATACCATGACGCGGTAAAAGACGTGATTGGCAGCGACGAGGTGCTGAAGCTTAAGGATTTCACTCATCACCACTGCATGACGCGCTTTCAGCATTGTCTGAATGTATCGTATTACAGCTATCTTACCTGCCGCAGACTGGGACTTAACGCGGAACAGGCAGCAAGGGCGGGGCTGCTTCACGATCTGTACGAGGACTGTCCAAAATGTACAAGAAAGCATCTTGCCACTCATCCGGAAAAAGCGCTCGAAAACGCGCTTGAAAGCTTTAAGCTCACAAAAGTCGAGCAGGATATCATCGTCAAGCATATGTGGCCTATCCGCAAGGGATTGCCGAAATACCCCGAATCCATGGTGGTAATGCTGACGGATAAGTACATAGCTCTCATAGAATTCTGCATATACCTGAAACAATCGGCACGCAGCCATAGAGCAAAACGGGCAGCAAGCAAGGCTTGAACCGCGAACCGGCAAAATCGAAAAGCAACTCCCCGGGAGTGAAGAAGGGTACTCACAAAGAAGTTTTTATGATTTGAAGATAAGGTTGCGTAACCTCGGCGGTTATGCAGCCTTTCTCTTTTTGTCGTACATCATACTGTCAGCAACGGCAGTAGCTGCGGCAACGTTGAAGCGATAGTGAATTTCGATCTCCTGTGTGCGATGCCCGCTGCTTTTGTCAGGAGCATGGACAACGATCTTTTCAATCAGTTCGTGCATGATTTCAGGTGTAAGCTCCGTGATATGCTCATACTTCTGTATCAAAGAAAACGCTCCGTATTTCCAAGACATTCGGCATTGAGGGCGAAAAGCTCATCGTCAGGGCGGTTGACAGTATTCTGAAAACAGAATTCGGGCTTGCGGATGGTCTGGCATCGGAAGAAACAAAGACCGTGAAATATATGTGTGAAAAGATCAGAGGTCAGGGCATGACCGAGGATACCAAAGAAGTATCGAAGGTGCAGATACTTGATCCCGCAACAGGCACGGGAACGTTCCTGCGACAGACTATTCTACAAATATATGATAATTTCAAAGCAAAGCACAAGGGCGAGAGTGAGGAGCAGATCAGGAAAGCATGGAACGAGTATGTGCCGAAGCATCTGCTGCCCCGTCTGAACGGCTTTGAGCTGATGATGGCTCCCTATGCCGTGGCACACATGAAGCTTGCTATGGTACTGAAAGATACGGGCTACGATTTCGGCGGCGACCATCGTCTGAATGTGTTCCTGACTAACTCACTGGAAGAAGCAGGCAAAGACGATTTTCAGATGATGCTATTTGACAACGATCCGCTTGCTTTTGAGTCTATCGAAGCGAATCAGGCAAAGAAAAATAATGGTAAAGAACCTTATCAAGGAAGCGGAGAGAAAGAACCGGCGCGTTATAGAGATGGAAAAAATGCTCGAAGCCGCAAAGAATGATTCGGTCGGCGCATGGGATAAAGTATCCGTTCGCAGAAATGAGCCGGAGCAGGAGAAATATAATGGTCTTGCCGCAACCGTTAAAGAGGACTTTTGGGACGATATTACTCCCGATGAGCTGAAAATAAAGTGGGGCGAGTTGCTGCTTATAAACGAGGTCAAGGAATATATCGAATCGGAGAGGGCTAAACATATTGCGGTTATTGATAACAATATTACTAATGATAATAATATCGACCAAGCCGACAATACAGAGGACACGGGCTCGGAATAAATATTCAAAGATTTAACGCAATTTTAACGCAATTACAATATTGAAATACACAGCGGGATATGGTATAATACTATTACGATATATTTCCGCTGTCGGAAACGGAGGTAATAATGATAAGACAGCAGAATAACGCCATCACCCGAAAGGCGGTGGCGAAATGAATATACAGGAACGCAGGAATAAAGAGGGTAATATAACCTCGTACCGCGTAAGGGTTTTCGACCACAGGGACGCGCAGACCGGAAAGCAAGTGTTCCGAACTTTATCTGTAAAGTACGACGATACCAAGTCCGCCGCATGGAATAAGAATAACGCCGAAAAGCAGGCAGTGATCTTTGAAAAGGGTATCGAGGAACAGACTACATCTGATTCAAGGATAACGTTCAATGAATACTGTAACTATGCCATCAAGATCAAAGAGCAGTCGAGTATATCGGCTTCGACGGCATACGGCGATCAGCTTACAGCTTCAAAAAGGCATAAGCATACCCGAAGCGGCAAAGAGGGCAGGACATTCCCGACCTGATGTAACGCTTCGCACATATAGTCATACCCTCAAAGACAATGACCGTCATTGCTGTGAGATTGTCACCAAGGCGATACCGAAAATGCCCAAGCGCAAAACGGGCTGATAGCTTAAGAAAAGATATGTTAAACGCAGGTTGAAATAACTTTCAGCAGCTTAAAAGTTGACCGTTTGTTGACCAAACGGCTTGACAAACGGTCGCTAAGAGCTGCAAAGTGCTTGAAAATGCGCGGTTTGTGAGGGTGGGACTTGATTTTTTGGCGAGAATGTGGTATAATAGGATTCCCCGAAAGTGAATTATTAAGGAGGCGATGTCTTTGAATGATAAAAATATCAGCGTGTGCGGTTCCGACTGCGCTAAGTGCTACTGTTTCGGCGAGATGTGCCCCGGCTGCAATGCCTGTCTCGGCAGAGTTTTCCACGCGGGCGGAGAAGAATGTGCCATCTATGCCTGCTGCGTGACGGAACACGGCTTCGGCAGCTGTATCGAATGCGGAGATATCCCCTGCGGGGTGTGGAACAGCACCCGCGACCCTAAGTTCACCGATGAGGAATTTGAGAAGAATATCGCCGGGAGGATAGCGCTTCTCCGCGATATGGAATAATAATCACCCGAAAGGAATGACGTCCGGTATGTACAAACAAGGCAGATACCAAATAATAGAAAAACGCGCCATAGCAAAGGGCGTTTTCGATATTACGATACTTTGCCCCGAAATAGCGGCTCTTGCGGAGCCCGGGCAGTTCATGCAGGTCGCGGCGGAGGGCTTTTTCCTGCGCCGCCCGATCTCGATATGCGACATTGACAGGGAGCGCGGCACCCTGCGCATGGTCTTTGAGGTGCGCGGCAAGGGTACCGACAAGATCGCCGAGCTTAACAAGGGTCAGCTTATCGACATAATGGCGCCGCTCGGCAACGGCTTCACCGTGTACGAGGGCAAAAAAGCCGTCTGTGTGGGCGGCGGTATCGGTACGCCCCCGATGCTCGGAATCGCTAAAAAATACGGCGCGGATGCCGAAGTGATAAGCGGCTTCCGCACGGCGGGCATAGCTATCTTGCAGGAGGACTTTGCGGCAGCGGGCTGCAAGACCACCCTCTGCACCGACGACGGCACGGCGGGCGTACACGGCTTTGTCACCGAGCCGCTGAAAGCTCGTCTTGAAACCGACAAGCCCGATATAATCTACGCCTGCGGTCCCGCGCCGATGCTTAAAGGCATAGTCGAGCTTGCAAAGCAGTACGGCGTGAAGAGCGAGGTCTCGCTCGAACAGCGTATGGCTTGCGGCGTGGGAGCGTGTCTTGTCTGCGTCTGCAAGACGGTCAAGGACGGCGAGAGCTATTTAAGCCACGTCTGCAAGGACGGTCCCGTTTTCGACGGAGAGGAGGTTGACTTCACATGAGCGAAAGATTAAAGGTGAATATATGCGGCGTGGAGTTCAAGAATCCCGTTATCCCCGCCAGCGGCACATACGGCTACGGTCGCGAGTACGAGAGTCTTTACCCGCTTTCGCGCTTGGGCGGCATTTCGGTAAAGGGTACTACGCTGAACCCGCGTCAGGGCAATCAGGGACCCCGCGTTGCCGAAACGCCCGCGGGTATGCTCAATTCGGTTGGTCTGCAAAACGGCGGTGCGAAGAAGTTCCTCGAATACGAGCTGCCGAATCTGCTGACGAAGGATATCCGCGTTATTGCGAATATCGCGGGTTCGTCGGTGGAGGAATGTGCCGAGCTTGCCGCGATGATAAACGATTCCGCCGTTGATATGGTGGAGCTCAACATCAGCTGCCCGAACGTCAAGCACGGCGGCGCGGCATTCGGCACCGACTGCACGGTAGCGGGAGCTGTCACGGCGGCGGTGAGAAAGGCTATGCCCGACAAACCACTCATGGTGAAGCTGTCGCCGAACGTTACGAGCATTATTGATATCGCGAAGTCCGTCGAGGCGGCGGGCGCGGACGCGCTCTCGCTGATTAACACGCTGCTTGGCATGAGGATAGACATAAAAACGCGCCGTCCCGTGCTGAAAAACAACGTGGGCGGGCTTTCGGGTCCGGCGGTGTTCCCGGTGGCTGTCCGCATGGTGTGGCAGGTGGCGAACGCCGTCAAGCTGCCGATAGTCGGCATGGGCGGTATCGCGACTTGGGAGGACGCTGTTGAAATGATGATGGCGGGAGCTTCGGCTATACAAGTTGGCGCTGCGATATTCGCCGACCCCTACGCGCCTGTCAAGATCGTTGACGGCTTGGAGAAATACTGCGCCGATAATAACATTGCGAATATTTCCGAGATAGTAGGCACGGTGCAGCCGTGGTGAAGTTCTGTGCGCTGCTTATAACATTTGTGATGCTTGTCGGCTGCGCTGCGGGAAACAGCTATTACACGGAGGACGGAAAAATGACAGAGAAAATGATCTCGGAAAAGATGTACTATGATGCGGCGCTCAAAAAACACTATTCGGATAAGTTAAACAATGCTCTCCCGTTTATTGCCGAAACTATGAAAAATATTGTTGACTGTATTGCAGAAAAGCGCTACGGCGAACTTTCCGAATATTGCACGGTTTGTTTTCCTGCTGTATCAGGCAATGACACAACATACATTGACGCAGCAGGGGTGGGCGAGTTTTTCGAGAATACGCTCGCTGAAAAAGGTCTTGACCACATTGACGGTTGGGACGTTCCGTACCGTTCCGAAGGAAAGCAGATGAATCTTGCGGGAGGAACGGAAGAAGATGACAGCGTAGACGTAGGCTATTATCTGTCAACAGACGGAACGGATAACGATATACTGCTCAATTTGAGTTTCTCTTTATACGATGAGGAAGAACTTGATGATAGTGAAGAAGTTTACAAAGGTACGATGATCGGAAAAGGTTTTTTTGGCGTTCTTGTTCTGCCCGGCTGAAAGCGTACAAAAATCAGATGATACTGAAAGGAGATATCCATGCCCGAGATTTGTCTTTTGGGAACGGGCGGCATGATGTCGCTCAAAAACCGCTGGCTCACGAGCCTTTATTATGAATACGAGGGCAACGCCCTGCTTATCGACTGCGGCGAGGGTACGCAGATAGCACTCGCCGAGTGCGGCGCGAAGATCAGCCGCATCAATATGCTGCTTATCACTCACACCCACGCCGACCACGTTTCGGGACTGCCCGGATTCCTGCTTTCGCTCGGAAACGCCTCGCGCACCGAGCCGCTGGAAATATATCTGCCCGAGGGCAAGGTGCAGATCATAAAGAATCTTATGAGTATCTGCGATCGCCTGCCTTTCGAGGTGATCTTCCGCGAGCTGCCGATCAGGGAAAGGCGCAGCTTCACGGCGGAGGCGGTCAGCCCGCTTGTCACGATAGAATCGCTGCCTGTCAGACATTCCACGACCTGCCTGGGCTATTCGGTGACGCTCACCCGCAAGCCCGAGTTCCGCCCCGAACGTGCAAAGGAGCTTGAGATACCCGTGCAGTTCTGGAGATTTCTCCATTCGGGCGAGACGGTAACTCTCGACGACGGCAGAGTGATAACGCCCGATATGGTAACGCTCGACAACCGCCCGCCGATAAAGGTAACGTATGTTACGGACACTCTGCCGTTTGCGGAGATAGCCGATTTTGCCAAGGATTCGCGACTTTTCGTCTGCGAGGGTATGTACGGCGACCTTGACAAAAAGGAGAGCATGAACGAGAAGGGTCATATGCTGATGCAGGACGCCTGCCGTCTCGCCGCACAGGCGGGAGCCGAGCGCCTGTGGCTGACACATTACAGCCCCGCGGAAATGCAGCCGAAACGCTTCGCGGGCGAGCTTGAAAAGCTGTTCCCGAACGTGACCGTGACTTCCGACGGCGCAAAGATAACCATTAAAGAGTAACAAAAAGCCCGCAGGCGCGAAAACGTCTGCGGGACTTGTTTTTATTCGGCGAAATAAACGTAGCCGGTTTTTCTCGGCATGGCGGGAGCGGCTTCGTTCTGCGCGTAGCCTAAAACGCAGTGTCCGATGCCCTCGTAATCGCCCTCGATGCCGAGCGAGCGGAGTATCTCTTTGCCTTCGTCGCTGTCGAATTCCTCGCGGGCGCGGTGTATCCAGCAGCTTGCCAGTCCCAGCGCGTGAGCCGCGTTCATCAGGTTCCCCATGACAAGGCTGCCGTCGTAAACGTGGGTCGGAATGTTACGGTCGGCGAGGACGATCAGCACGGCGGGCGCTCCGTAGAACGGGTCGAAGTCCGCGGATTTGCCCATAACGGCGGAGTTCATCGCAGAAAGCCTGTCACGCAGTTCCTTGTTCGTCACGGCGATGATGATCGGCGACTGCCTGTTCATTCCCGTGGCGGCGTAGGTGCCCGCTTCGCAAACCTTTTCGATAAGCTCCTTCGGCGGCAGCTCGCTTTTAAAAGCGCGGCAGCTGCGGCGTTCCTCCATTGTTTTGATAAAATCGTTCATAGAATTACCTCCTTTAAGGTCGAGAATCATAAAAACGTCCGATCTCAGGGACGATCTGTACTTTTGTGTATCGCGGAATCCAGCACGGCGGTATAGCTTTACCGCCCTTTCGCTTGTAGAAAACGTGTCGAGATACATATGTTCATAGCCACTTTCCGACGCGAATGAAACGGCGCGTTCGAGAAGGCTCCTGCCAAAACCGCGCCCTTGAAAGCTCTCGTAAAGGTAGAGCGATTTGAGTTCGCAGTTATTATCGTCGAGCTTCGCGACAGCGACGGTACCGATAAGCTTTCCATCGGCGAAAAGGCACCAAAACCCCGAAAAGTGCGCGGGAATATCGAGATAGTAGGCGTGCCTGCCCGAAGTATCGAGCGTTCTGCCCGATTCGGGAAGGCATTTTTCCAAAAACAAAAGCAGCTCGGGCAGATGTTCGCTGCGGTATTCGGTAAGTTCAAATGTTGTTTTGCCGATATCGTTCACCGTCCGATCAATGATTATTCCCGTAAGACTCCGCTGAAAACGGTTACGCTTCGGGTGCTTATGATATAGTATACTACCGAACGAAGGCGTTGTCAAGCGTATATGAGTATATATTTGAAGTATATATTTTTTGACGGAAATATGAACAAGCAGTGCCTATCGGCTGTGAAGTACTATAAATGAAATACAATAAATATCGCAAAAATTATCATAAAAACGTTTGAAAATATCAAAAAATGATAAGTTTTTGATTTGCTTAGTTACTAATCGCTAAATAACAAAAATAATAATTGTGGAAATTGACAATTTTTAAGTTAAAACGTATAATTATTATTTTTGGCTATTGACAACTATATGGGCTTGTGATATAATAGAAATATCAGATAACGGTAGGATTTTAGAGATTGTGCCATATTTCGATTTAATTTGAGAAAATATTTTTGTCATTGTTATGACAAAACGCGGGTTGAAAAATCTGATTGCTCGCGCTCCGCTGATTTTATAATTATTTCAGATCTCAGTCATTCCAATTTTACTTTTCTTTATGCGGATATTTTCATACTCTCCACTGTGGCGATTTTCTACTGTCCGAGAAACGGATATAGTCCGTTTTGCTTGCACCTTTATATTTTGAGCGTTTTATTAGATGCTGTCAGGGAATGGTTACTGTGACCTGCGGGTCATGTGTGTTACGTCCGCTTTCATCGTTTAAATCGTGATTATATTTATGCTTGATTTTTAGTTACAAGACCGTATAGGAAGCGGACATCACGCCCGATTCCGAATATCTGCGAAACGACCGGCAGAATGTGCCTGCGTTTTTCTTTTATATTAAGTAAAGAACTTATGTTTGGCAATCTGCTTTTGGTCACTGTAAATTTTTGGGATAAATTATCATACATTCAATGTATGAGTTATTTATTATTTTAGATGAAAGGAGGAGGCTGTGGCTAATTTATTTTCCATAGCTTGAAGAACTGATATGGCAATATCAAAAGACGATGCATCGAGTGCTTATTACGCGGCGAAGTCACAGTATAACAGTGCGGCGAGCGAGTACAGGAAGTATGAGAATGAGTCATCTTCCTGCCGTGGTGAGCTGAGAGATGCAAGAAACCAGTACAGTCAGTGCAATTCTAACAAGATCAACTTTGAACAGAGAGTTGAGGACATTGAACGTATCATTAACTGTCTTGAAGGCAATGGCGGCTGGCTTTCGGTGAATGTGCCTCAGACTATTGCTGTGGCAAACAAGGCGGCGCAGGATGCGGACAACGGCTTTAAGCAGTGCATTAAGTGCAGCGGCATCAATCCGCCCGATCTTGCAGAGGTTTTCAAAGCCCCCGGGGTTACCGAAGACCCGAATTCAAACACTGCTCTCGATGAGTACAAGAAGGAGAAGGCAAGACTCGAACAGGCTATCGAGGATCTGAAAAAGCAGATGGCTCAGCTGGCTCAGCAGGCAGATGAGCTTTCAAAGAGGATCCAGCAGTTGGGTGTGCTTTCTATGTCGTGCAAACGGACGATCAACCAAAGCATCAGCTCTATGTATTATTACCGCAAATTTATGTGAGAGCGGAGAGTGAAAACTGATGAGAATTCAATTAAATGCAGGAGGATTGGGCGGTCTCATAACCGTGGCAGGATTCAGCTCCGGTCTCGATAAGCTCATATCCGATTCCAAAAGTGTCGCCGCAAGCTTTAAGGCTGTGAAGAAAATGACTCACAGCATGAGCGGCGGAGTCGGGATTCTCGACAGCGCTCTCAGGGAGATCGATCTAAGGATCGCAAAAGAAGAGCGGAAACTTACCAAGCTCGACACAACCAAGAAAAAACTGGGCGAATTTATCGTAAACACCGTGACGAAGGACAGAAAAGTCGCCGCCATGGTCGCGATAAACAAGGAACTTTTCTATCAGGTCAACCCGTGGGCAAGACCTCCCGTTCCGAAAAAACGCTCGTGGTGGAAGAAAGCTTTGGGTTGGCTCTGCGACAAGGGCAAGAAATTTGTCAATACCGTCAAGAAGGCTTGGAACGGTATAAAGAAATTCTACCAGAAACACAAGAAAGCGATAAAGAAGATACTCATTGGCGTGGGTATCACAGTCGGACTGGCGGCACTCTCCATTGCGACCGGCGGAACGGCGGCAGGTCCTCTCGTAGCGCTTGCACTCAAGGGCGCTATCACGACGGGACTTACGTCGGCAGCGATAAGCGGCGCGTCGGCGGGTATACAGTACTACAAGGAGAACGGCACGTTCAAGGGAATGGGCGGAGCGATCTTCGACGGTGCGGCAGACGGTTATCTGAGCGGCACTGTCAAGGGCGCAATAACCGGTTCGTTGTCCAAGGTCGGACCGCTGATCTACGCCAGCAAGGCAAATGTATCGGCTAAATTCGCTCTCGGCGCTCAGGTAATTGCAAGCGGAGCGTCGAACTCGCTGGGCGGTATCGTCAGCAACACCATAAATTATGCGGTGGATAACGGTACGCTCAAGGGTGCTTCAAAGGTAGTATTTAAGGACGCAGGAAAGAACTTCCTGACAGGCGCAACCAAGGAGTTCGCTTCGCAGAAGTTCACCGTGTGGAAACATGATAAGGCACAAAATATAGGCGATAAGGTCAAAAACGGCACCGCGACAAAATTTGAACGCAAGCTGATAAGCAGCAAACTGACCAAGTCGATGTTCAAGGCGGCATATAAGAGCCCCTGGAGCGCCGGAAGCGGATTCGCCAAGAGAGAGATCTCATCTGCGCTGAGTAAGAACGTACTTAAGGAAACTGCCAAGAAAATCGGTATCCAGTCGGCGACCACGCTGCCCAAGATGATATTCGGCAGCAGTTCGGGTGTAAACAAGACCGCGCTCGGTGCGATGATCGACAACTCGGCAAAGAATGTGCTTTCATCATTCGGAAATGACAAATCAATATTGAACTCTGCTTCAATATCTATGCCCAAATTTAACACTGCGCTTACGAACGTTCAGACATTTACAAATTTATCATCGGTGAATTTTGATGTGAAGATCAAGCCTGTCGATGGTATTTTCAACAAGAGCTTTGCTGTTTCGGGATTTAAACCAACTCCCATGATGGCATGAGCATGACCCGAGACGTTCGGGTATTTGAAGGGTGATGATTTGAAGTCATATGAGAATTGAGTTGAATGCGGGCGGTCTCGGTGGAGCTATAACCGTTGCAGCATTTGCCATGAGCTATGATAAGATGCTCAATGAGGCAAGGGCCGTTGCCGCAACTTTTAAAACAGTAACAAGGATGACTTCTCAGGCAAATGGAGGAGTCGGAAACCTTCAGACTGCGGTTGACAGTATTGAAGCGAGACTGAGGGCTGAACAGAAGAAGATCGAAAAGATCGTTACTGCTCAGAAGAAGCTCGGCGAATTTATTGTTCATACCGTAAAGACGGATACGAGGGTCGCCGTAATGGTCGCGATAAACAGGGAGATGTTCTACCTTGTTAATCCGTGGGCGAGACCATCGTTTGCGAACTTTGTAAGAAAAGTTATAAAGATAGCAGGCAGAACTATCGAGAAGTTCTTCAATGCTGTTCAGCAGTTCTACAGGAATCACAAGAAGTCTATACAGAAGCTGGCAATTACCGGTATAATATTGCTGGGTCTCGGCATCGTAACTTACTTCTGTCCTGCGATAGCACCGCTGACGACAATGGTAATTATCGATACCCTTTCGGGAATAGTTGTGGAAGGAATTTTCACAGCTGTGACCGGAGGTTCTGCGGGCGACGTCTTTGACGCAGCCGCAAGCGGCGCGTTCAAGGGTGTGATCGAAGGCTTCTTTGACGGCGCAGCCG
Organism: Ruminococcus sp.; assembly: GCA_024697705.1. Lineage (GTDB taxonomy): Bacteria > Bacillota > Clostridia > Oscillospirales > Ruminococcaceae > YE71. Next base: position 22,584 of record JAILFF010000128.1, on the reverse strand, counting down.
TTATGACAGGCTTCACACCTCTCTCGTGGTTCGGAGGAGCGGCAGGAACGCTCGTTGACGGACTGTTTGACGGTAAGAAGTTCTCGGAAATGAAGGGCGATCTTGCAAGAGACCTGTTCTTCGGCATAGCATTCGGTCTCGCACCTGCTTCTGTCGGCAGAACTGCCGGTGAGATAGCCAAGCAGTTCGGCGAAAAGGTAGCACAGGGATTGTTCCAGAACGTTGTGGCTAAGGTCGATGAAGCGATCGGCAATGCCATCAACGAGGTCATCAAGAAGAGCGGCGTATTGCAGCAGGCGTTTGATTCCGTCAAGGAATTCGTCAACAGCAATGTTATCGGCGTAAAGAAGGACGGACAGATTTGGGACGGCTACCAGGCTATGAATGTTGAGTTTACACATAATTTCAAGGAATTCGTTGCAGAGAAGTATGATCTTCCTGTTCTTCCGGGTGGTGTAGCTCCTGTTGACCGGATCAATAACGGACTGCACAATATCGGAAACAGCAACGCGGGAAGTACGACTACGGTTACGGGACATTCGCATGGCGGAGAAGCTGTGCAGCAAGCTTTACAGCAGCTTAAGCCCGATCTTCCTCAGGCGATCATTAACGCAGGTCATTCGATCGGCGAAGTGATCCACAGTATCATACATCCTACTCCGCTGCCTGTTCCTACTCCGGTACCTCCGATAGATATCAGAGATATCATCAGACCGGTACACATTAATATCAACATCAACGTTATCTTCAAGCCCACTTTCTTTGGTGCGGTCGTTGCCTGACCGTAACAAGCTCGTAAGGGCTCTATAAAAGAACGCAGTTCTTTGATTTCGGTAAAAACGGGGCAGCATTATGGCATTATGGTCGGTTACGGGACATCCGATCGCCGCGGCTCCGATTAATAAAAATGAGGTGATATGTTAAATGGATCAGGAAAGATACAATGAATCCATTGCCAATGCCGATTTAGCGTATGAGAACGACAATTACGTTCTTGCCAAGGATTGGTACGATAAGGCATTGGAAGAAGACCCGGACGATATCTACGCTCTTTCAAGAGCCGGCGCTGCAAGCGCTGCTGCCGAAAAGACCGAGGAATCCTTCAAGTACTTCCAGAGAGCACTTGAACTCGATCCCGAAAACGGCGATAACCATTTTAATATGGGTAACGCTTACTTTTTCGCAGGTGATATTCCGAAGGCTCTTGAAAGTTACTCAAATGCCGAGATCAAGGGCTGCAGCGACGACGTAAAAGCAAGACTTTATTATCAGCTGGCGCTTATCTGCACGCTCAGAAACGATGTTAAATCCGCTCTTGCAAACTACAAAAAGCTTGAGGAATTTGACAAGACAGGTGAATCTTCTCTGAGTCCCGATGTTCTTTCGGAGAAGGTCAAGCTCTACATGATGATCCAGGATATCGATAACGCGGAAAAGGTCGCTCTCCAGTGGCTCAATATCGCACCTTCCGATATCCGCTGCTATATGGTATACTTTAACATACTTATGTCGAAGGGTGAATACGATAAGGCAGAAAAGACATTGGAGGATGCAGAAAAGTTTGCCAACGATAACGAGGAAAATGCACTTCCTATCGAGTCGAGCAGAGTTATGCTCTATATCACTGTCGCGGACGTTGCCGAAGGCGAAATGTCCGATGATTACAACAATAAGGCATACGGATTGCTTACCGCTATCATCAGCAGCGGTATGGCCGGCGACGAGCAGGCTAATGAGCTCAAGCTTACTCTTGCCGAGCTCTGCATGAAGATGGGCAGAACGGACGAGGCTATCGAAGTAGCCGAGAGCCTGACTGATCCCAATAAAGCAGCAGCCAAATCCGAAGAAGCCGCAGTGACACCCGCAGTTGACGGTGAACCTTCAGCCGAAGAGCTTGATGAAATGCTCTCCGATGCGATGGAAAAGCTCGACGAAAAGATCGCCAATGATGAAGTCCAGATCGAACTCGACGACGAGGGCAATCCTATCGCTGATGTGGATCTCATAGGCGACGGTACCTCCGAAGTTGCAAAGCTTATCGAAGAAGAAGCGGCGCAGGCGGAGGCGGAGTACGGCACCGATTTCGGCGACAGACTGGAGTTTATTCTTCTTTCCTGCTACGCACTTAAAGAGAATTATAAGAAAGTAATAGAAATAAGCAGAGAGCTGAAAAACAGCGATAACGAGTACTATTCTTATTTCTCGCACTATTCCGAGGCTTTCTCGGTAAAGCAGCTCGCGGATAGAAACGACGGTTTCACCAAGGAAGAGGCTGACCGCATCTACGAGGAGAAGATCGCATATTTCCGCAGTAAGATGATAAATAAGGAAGGCAGTGCTTTTGCTGTTATCTTCCGTGCGAGAATGTACGCTGAGACCGGTAAGTTTGCCAAGGCACAGGAAATGGCTTCGCTGATGAGCGAGGAGGATAAGGCCTCGGTAGATCAGTATATCGAAATGTGCAAGGAAGAGCTTTCAGCTAAGTAAACTGTTTCCGTTAACAGAAAGGGTGACTATTAATGCTGGATGCACTTACTAAAAGCATCGTTCTGGATGAAGAGGCTTTTGCAAAGGCTTCAAGTGATTTTGAAGATCTTTCCCAAAAGATCAACAGCCTGAGAAAAGACATCGAGTCGATGCTTGACGATCTGCAAAGAGGCTTCGATTCTCCCGCAGGACGCAAGTTTATGGATTCCTGCCGGAACAATCTTATCAAGCCGATGGAAGAGCAGAAGATCGTCGTGGATCACATCTCCGAAACGCTCAGAAAATGCACCGACGCTTATCGCTCGGTATTTGATGAGTACAGAGAAGTTGTGAGCTTCATTAATTCGTAATTGTTAATATCGGTCGAACGATCGGTATTGAAATGATATTTTTCAAATTTTGAAGGGAGTTTTAAAGTATGTCAACTATCTTAACAACCGCTATCGTAGAAGAAGCCAAGAGCGCTGTAGAAACCTATGTAGCAGAGGCTAACAGCCTGTATGAAGAGCTTTCCAACGCTATCCGCACCCTGACCTCCAACGACTTCATGGGCGATGCTGCTGACGGTTATACCGAGTTCTTCAACGCTAAGGTAACTCCGGCTCTCCAGGAGAACCTCACCGATCCTTCCGCTTCCCTGACCGCAAGCATCAAGTCCATGCTCGACAGCATCAAGACTCAGCTGCTTGACACCGTTGACCCGCAGCTGGGCGACGCTAACCGTGACCCCTCCTGACGTTTGGGAGCATGACGGTTTGACTGCTTAAGTCAAGAAACATAAGTATTCCACTAACACCTAACTTTTATGGGTCAATTTCAGACCAAATATATATAAAGGAGTAATTTATCATGGCAGATATAGTTTTTAGATATGAAGCAATGCAGAGCACCGTTCAGCAGATCAATGACATCGCTGACAGATACACCAGCGCAGCTAACAAGCTGAACAACGATTTCGAGTCCGCCGTTTCTGCTTGGGAAGGCGACAGCAAGGACAAGCTCATCTCCTTCATGGGCGGTCCCGTTCTTGAGTACACCGGCAACAAGATCCCCGAGATGATCAAGGGTCTCGCCGAGCTGCTCCAGCAGAACATCAAGACCATGATGGAAGCCGATCAGCAGATCGCCGAGAACATTCCTCAGAGCCTCGGCTAAGACGGCGTTTCAGGCAGATCGTTTACAAAGGCTTTTGCATAAGTATGATATCCGACCGCGACGGTTTTGACGCGCAACCGGTTTTGGCGTCGCTACATAAGGAGCGGTCGGAATATACATACAAAGGATCCAGACAATCTTTGTGAAGGATCTCATATTTGAATTGTACCGTGCAGAGAAAACAAAAGTTAATTGTTAAAGGAGAATTATGAATAATACTGATAAAAATCTCACTGAAGCCGAGATCGCGGAAGCTGAGATAGCAAGAAGAAAAGAGCTTTTTGAATATGAGATGACAGAAGTTCTGTTAAACCTCAAAGGCGAGTTTTCCAACATCAGCAAGAAGAATATGCCCTTTGACAATGAGCCTGATGTGCCGGCTGTGACAATTCCCGATGGCAATATTACGGTAAATATTGACGCCGCAAATATGCCCAAGATCGGGGAAACTGAGACCCACGGAGCTTTTTTCTCCGGCTTGGCAGATGCAGCTGAGGTGAATGTCTGTGTCGATGTTCCCGATACCTCTGCAAAGGTCGATTTTACAGCTCCCGATATCAAGGTCGAAGTTTCGGCGGCAGATACCGCTGTTAAGACTATCGCACCTGAAACGGTCGATGCAGTTGGCAAGTCGGCAGGAAAGGTAAGTATCTCCGAGGAAACGAAGACGATGCTTTCCTCCGTCGATATCAACCCCGCAGTGGCCGTATCGAGCGCTGAAATGCCCGCCGTTAAGCTGGATTGCTCGTGCGATACCGGCGTAAAGACTGTGAATAATACTCTCGAGGGACTGGTTTTTGATACCGCTGTGCAGAGCAAGGTCAGCGTTCCCGAAGCTTCGGCTTTGGAAGCAATGGCTGAGGTAAAGCCCGCGGTCGAGGTAAAACCCGTGGCAGTGCCCGAGGCTAAGGTAGCTGACGGAAATATCGCCCGCGAAGATACCGAGATCTCATTCAAGATCCCCGGCATAATCGCGTCGGCAGAAGCTGTCCCTGCTCTCGCGGAGTATAAAGCAGGCTCATTACAAAGTAAGGTGAAGGTACCGGAACAGGATTTCTCGGGAATGTCAGGGGTTATGGATGTATCTATTGACACCGATTCCGTTAAGGCAGCGATCGTTGATGCGATCAGCCTCCCCGATTCCGATATTCTTAAGGTAGAGCTTCCGCAAATGCACTTTAAGATGTCGATTCCGGAAATGACTGAGGAAGTGCCCGAGATCAGGCTCGCAAAGCCCGATTTCTCGGCTCTTGAATACCCGGAGGTGCCTGAATTCCCTGATTTCACTTCCAACATTGACGATATTCTGTCGTCTGTTTTAGCGGAACAGCACGGCTGACGGCTGAATGATAACGGTCAAATAGACAGTTGTTAAATCGACTCAATTCGCCGATAATCATTATTGATCTCTTACACGATCCGGTATATTTAGCCTGCCAATGGCTTTACCGGAATACTCAGCAGATCGGTGGAAGTAAATAATGCAATTATCCTTTCGGCAGAGCTTTCGTTGATTTATTGCGGGGCTTACGATAATGAGCCGAAAGGATATTTGCGTTTATTTATACAGAATCTCAGGATCCGTCAGAACGGGTCGGTTACAGTATTGGAGTGATATGATCCTTGGAAAGTAATAAGGTTCTAATAGGAATGGAATTCATCGACCATGCGGGAAAATCATCGGTCTTCGAGCTGATAGTTCTGCGCGATTCCACGCTAAAGCAGCTCATGGACGGTGTTTTCTACGGTCTTCAAAAAAGAAAGTCCGATGAGTTTTACGGGCATTGCTTCGAGGTATTTACCGAATGTATCCTTGATGATAATCACCGCGGTGTACTGCCAAAGATCACGATCACCTCATATAACGAATACGCCGAAGGTGCGCTGCCTATCGTCAACGGAAGAGCAGTGATCTCTTTAAAAGATTTCGATAAAAAGCTCTTTGAAATAGGTGTGCTTTCTTCAACAAGATTTCTTTTCGACTGCTCTGCGGCAGTCCAGTCTATTCAGGCGAATCCGCTCAACATAATCCCCGCATTCAGCGGTAAGGACGACGATGAGCCTGAAGTTGTTTTCCCCGAATACAATATCAGTACAAGACAGCTCTATCGGTTCAACGATGAGCCGATCGAGATAATCTCTCCGCAGGATCCGCCTGCCGAGAGCGAGCAGAACCTCCTTATGATGTTGCTGCCTACCATGCTTATGATGATCGCGATGGTGTTTATCCGCGGCGTGCTTATGTCAAGCACAACGGGCATGGGCAAAACTATGATAATAATGAGCGTTTCAATGAGCGCTATTACCATATTTTCTTCGGTGTTGAACTGGCGGCAGCAGAAGAAAAAATACAGGCAGTCCGTTCAGGACTGGAAAGATCATTACCAGGAATACATCAAGCGGCTCATAGCCTCTATCAAGAAGCGTCAGGACGACGACGTGAAAAAGATGGAAGAGCTTTACCCGAATTTGAATAAGCTCCTCGAATACGGTGCTACCTACGAAAAGAGCGTATTCAGTGTGAGCGGCGATATTTTCAGCCGCACTGCCGTAAACGACGACTTCCTTGCCGTAAGGCTTGGAATATCGAGCAAGGTGAAGAGCAAGTTTGAGATAAAGTCAAGCAAAAAAGACGTTGTTTTCTCTCCCGCTTACTTCCGCTATAAGGACAGCAGCGTCGAGCTTTATTTGCCGAACGACGAGATCTACAAGCAGCTCCATTCAAGGGAAGGGATAGACGTCAAGGCGGACGAACAGTCCTATCTCAGCAATCTTCCCGATCACATTGCCAACAGATTCAAATACTATATGGAGGCGCCTTACCTGTTCTCGCTGAAAAACTGCGGAGCGCTGGGTCTCCTTACCGATGTCAACGAAAACGCCGAAAAGTTCTTGAAGAAGGTGATATTCGAGCTTTGCTTCTATCACTCTCCCGAGGAACTTCAGCTGATAGTGCTGTTCGAGCCGACGTCCGATCGTTCAATCATCGAGCGAAAGGTCAAGATGTTCAAATTCATGCCGCACTTCCGCGAGCTTTTCTCTGACAGAGCGCAGTTTGTTTTCGATAACGAAAGCGCAAACGCAGTGTTCGGTTCTCTGCTGAACATCGCAAGCGAACGCGCCGACGAGCAGAACGGCATAACTTCGCCGCATATAATAATGATCGTTTATCACGAGTACGGCATGAAGGAACACGCTTTCGCAGGATTTCTTCCGCGTGAGCCGAAGTCGTCCGAGCCTTACGAGAACAATCTGCATTTCACATTCGTCTTTGTAAAGAAGTACGCCGAACACCTTCCCAAGTATTGCAATTACCTGATAAAGCTCAATAATGATTGCAGCGGCGTGGTGATCCCTCACGAGGACGAAAAACAAAAGGTCGATTTTTCCGAGTATTCGATAATCGACAACAGCTCCGAACAGGGAGTGAGAGACCCTCTTTATCTTGCATACAAAGTTCTTTCGACCCTGAGTTATTCAAAGATCTCTCAGAACGGAAAAGTACCATCAAACGTAGGTCTTTTCGAGCTTTATGATATCACCAACGATAATCTTAAGATAGCCGAGTCGTGGGGTAACGTAAATGGAAAACGCCGCTACGATGTAACTCAGTCGCTCGGCGTGCCGATAGGAAAAACAGACAGCGGTATTACTTGCCTTGACTTGCACGAAAGGTCCGACGGTCCTCATATGCTTGTAGCCGGTACGACCGGTTCGGGTAAATCAGAGACAATAATTTCGTTCCTGCTCGGTCTTGTCCTGCGGTTCCGTCCCGATGAGGTAAACTTTCTGCTCGTCGATATGAAGGGCGGCGGCTTTATCAACAGACTGGGCGAACTTCCGCACGTTGTCGGCAAGGTAACGGACGTTGACGGCGACGAGAACGGAACAGGCGCGGTGTACACCCTTAAGCGATTCCTCGACGCGCTTACTTCCGAGATCAAGCGCCGAAAGATACTTTTCAACTCAATGCGCGTGGACAGCATCGACGGCTACATAAGCGCTTGCCGCAACATTGAGGAACATATCAAAAACAAAGCCGGCGACAAGGGTCTTACCGACGAAGAGGCGGATCAGATCAGGCGTCAGGCAAAGCGGGACGTGCTTTCGCATCTTATACTTATTGTTGACGAGTTTACCGAGCTGAAACGCTTCTCCTCCGACAAGAACGACCTCGACTTCATCGGTGAGATAACTACCATCGCCCGCGTCGGACGAAGCCTCGGCATACACATCATACTCGTTTCGCAGAACATCGAAGGCGCTATCACCGACGATATCCGCGTAAACTCAAAATCGCGTCTCTGCTTAAAGGTCGCCACGAGACAGGCTTCAAAGGAAATGATCGGTAACGACCTCGCGGCAAGCCCGAATATGCCCGGTAACGGCAGAGCCTATCTGCTTGTCGGCACGGGTTCAAAGTTTGAATATTTCCAGTCGGCTTACACGGGAGCCAATATCCTTGACAATATCGAGATACCCACGACGATCATCGAGGCAAGCAAAAGCGGAAGATATACCCAGTTCTACGATTCCGAAAAGGACAATACCGATATGCACAAGAGAAAAGCGATGCTCAAGGAACGCGGCGAGCTGAAAACTCAGCTTTCGGCGGTAGTAAACGGCATCTGCGAGTATCATAAACAGCATGGCAGCGATTACGCCACGCCGCATATCGTCTTTCAGAATCCTTTGCCCAACAAGATCATTCTTAAGGAAGGCAAGGTATGGAGCTTTGTCAAGGGCAAATACGAACCAATGTCGGAGGTGATGTTCGATGAGTCGGCTGCCAATGGGGATATATGACGACCTTGATAATCAAACACAGCCGGTCTTCTATATCGACCCGGTATCGACCAATATCGTGATATTCGGCGACCACGCAACCGGCAAAACGAGCTTCCTAAAAACGCTGCTCATAAGGATGCACGAATGTATCGACCCTTCGCGGCAGACAGATATCCATATCGCCGACTTCGGCGGGAACCTCGGAATGTACGAGGATCTGTGTCAGGTATCGGCTTGTTTCAGCTCGGCAAACGAGGAAAACATCAGACGAATATTCAAGACGCTCGATAAGAAGATACAGAACAATCAGATGATACTTCGTTCGAGGCGCTTCCTTGACGTATACAACAGCGACGCCGAGGAAAAGCCTGTGCATATCGTGCTTGTCATAGATAACGTCAACGCTTTTCTTGCCGACGAAAGATACGAGATCTACCACGAGGAACTGCTCGCCTACTGCCGCGACGGTCTTGCAAAGGGACTGTCGGTAATATTTACCGCTACCGATATTTCGGGCGGTCTCGGCAGATTCATGGGCAGCTTCAGTTCAAAATTCGCTTTCGCGATCTCGCAGGACAAATACGTCGAGATCTTCGGTTCGAGAGTTTTCGAGCACATGAGCAACCCCGGACGCGGCGTTTCCGTGATAGGCGGCAAGCTCAGAGAATTTCAGGCGTTCCTGCCCTTTGCGGAAGAGGAAACAGAGCTTAAAGAATTTATAGAAATGACCGGACAGATACCGGTCAAGACCGAGAAGATGAGAGTCTTCGACAGAAATCTCACGCTCGATAATTACGACAAATATGTTTCTTCGGCGTATGTTGAGGGCGAGAACGAGGATAATATCTCGGTCGGGCTCGATTATTACGAGCATATGCCGATCACCATTAACCTTAATACCGTGCGCTCGCTGGCGATCTACGGTAAAAAAGGATTCGGAAAAACAAATTTGCTAAGAGTTATGATAAATGCGATCCGCACCAAGCACCCCGATTACAGCTTCGTGTTCTTCGACGACGGAAGAGAACAGCTCATGGAATTCTACGACAAGAGCCGTCCCGACGACAAGTACTTCACCGAGATGCAGGATATGGTCGATTTCGTGACCGAAAACGGCTACTACCGCACCTCGAAGGAAAAGGCGAAGACAGTGACTCGTCCGCCGACGGTATTCGTACTCCAGAACAAGAATATGTTCAATACCAAGGGCGAGATCCTCATGAAGCAGAAGATCCCCGAGATAATCGGCTCGGCGGAGGACAACAAGTGCTGGGTGATCTTAGCTCACATGAGAAAGTTTTTCGGCGCCAATGCAAGAGAGACCGAGATCGCCGTAAATAGCAGCCTTTTCGGAGTGTTCCTGCTCGATAACATTGCTGAGTTCGCCGCGGAGCGCGGCACGGGCTCGGTATTCGGCGAAATGGACGTTAAGGAGCTGAAAGCGCAGTACGCACGCTGCGAACTCGGCGACGGCTATTTCTACAACGTTGAGTCGGACGACCTGCAAAAGCTGAAATTCATTAAGATCGACAAGGACGACGGATCGAAGAAAAAATGACAAATAAGCCAAATCTGAAACGGAGGTAGTTTTATATGGCAAACGGAGAATACGTATTACTTGACACAAAGGCATTTGACAACTTTATCGCAAGCAAGGAGCAGCTGCTTACAAGGTACGACGAGATCAACACCACCTACGACAGCATCGTGAATGCTCTTTCCGAAAACTGGAAGGGTCTCGGTGCGGAGGCTTTCATGGCTGACGCCAAGACCGTTAAGACCAACATCGGCGGCATCTACGATATCCTGAAGACCATGTGCGATACCCTTACCGACTGCCGCGAGGTATTCGGAGAGGCTGACAGGTCGCTCGGCGAATACAACAGAGATCCCCAGTAACGAACATTTGTATCATACTCTTAGCTGAATATTTACGTTGATCAGACCCTCGGAAACCCGCGTTTTTGGTTTTCGAGGCTGTCTGATGTTTTGGGGTATTTACTATAATTTACAATATATGCCAAATTTTGATTGAATTTGCAGTATTTATCCCGATGATATTGCTCCGCCAATCTGCGGCAGGGCAGTATGAGCGTGTACGAGAGCAGAGCCGCAGCTGAGGTTTTGCTGTTTGATAAAATTGCGAAGAAGAACAATGGTGGTAATATGGAATGGGTAAAAAGACAATTTATAGGTACTCGCAAGACGCAGCAGGACAGCATCGAGGTCGGCGGCACTGAAAAAGGTCTTCTTATAGCGGTATGTGACGGAATGGGCAGCAGGGAAAAGGCTGCGGAATCCTCACACTATGCTGCTCAAACCATGGTACAGGGCTATCTGTCGCTTGGGCCGGAGGATATTTCGGAATATCTTTCCGAGGCTGCCGAACAAATTGACAGCGATATCTACGATCAGTTCGGCGGCGACGGCGGAACAACCGGGGTGTTTATCCATCTGACGGGAAGGGAACTCAGATGGGTCTCGGTGGGAGACAGCCGACTGTATATTTACAGAAACAATGTCCTTACGCCGATCACCCACGATCATAATTATAAGTATGTGCTTGATAACGATCTTGACGAGGCTGCGAATTCCTTTTCGGCTGAAAAAAATCAGATCGAAAGTCTTGTGAGTTATCTCGGTATGGGCGGGCTTTATCTTTTGGATGTAAGCGCAGGTCCGCTGACGCTTTGCGAAAATGATGTGCTGCTTGTCACTTCCGACGGTCTGTACAAGGCTATACACGACGAGGGTATTCATTTCGTGCTGTCCAAGCATTTTGCTGTAAACGGCGTACTGTGCGGCAATGTTAGCTCTGCCGCCGATGATCTTATCAACTGCGTTAAGGTAATTGACGGAAGAAAAGTTGATAATACTTCATTTGTACTTATAAAAATATAAAAAACAACACCGCACAAAGACCGTCCGAGGGCTTTGCGCGGTATTGCTTAAATGCTCCTGCACGCACAGGAGCGGGCGAAAGCCGTATTATTATTCGAGGAGCTGAAAAATATGGGTTTTAATCTTGTGAAATGTCCGAACGGACACTATTTTGATTCTTCACAGTTCAAAGTGTGTCCTCAGTGCGGAGCTGCGGTGACGAAAAAGCAAACCGTTTCAAACATCGATCATACTCAACCTGTGATCGGTCTGAATCTGGGCGGAAAAGGCGGAAATTCGCCTGAAACTTCGGATATGCGGGAGACAAGCGATATGCTGTCCGAAACCGGAAGCGCAGACGTAGAAAACCCGTTTAAAAACAAATTGCTGAGCAATTCGGAAAAAGCGGCTCCGAAGAGTGATATGTCGGCGAGTGCCGATACCACCATTCTTAAAGGTACTCGTGAAGGCTTACAATCCGATCAGATGAGACCCTCCGCTCCCACTGCGCCGCCCCCGCCGCGGCAGTTCGCGCCGGAGCCGCAGCCGCAGAATTACCCTTCGGCAGCGGTTCCGCAGGAGCCTGTCGGGACGGTACATCACTGGCCGCCCGAGCAGCCCGCAGAACCTGTACCGCAGGAGCCTGTCGGGACGGTGCATCACTGGCCGCCCGAGCAGCCCGCAGAACCTGTTCCGCAGGAGCCTGTCGGGACGGTGCATCGCTGGCCTCCCGAGCAGCCCGCAGAAGAGGTGCTTCCGGAACCTGTCGATCCGATGGATCAATGGCAGCACGCTCCGCACGTCGATAATGTTTCTCCGCAGCGTGAAGCGCCTGTTGAACCGAGGTGGAACGCCCCGCAGCAGACTTCGCCTTACGCAGAAAATCGTCCCGTGCAGGGTATGCCTTCCGAACAGTCGAGGATAATCCCGCAGCAGACTTCGCCTTACGCGGAAAGCCGTCCCGCACAGGGTATGCCTTCCAATCAGGCGAGGAATATCCCGCCGCAGGGCTTTACATATATGGAAAATCGTCCCGGCATGGACGCTTCCGCATATCAGGGAAGAAATGCTTCTCCGCAGGCTCCGCCATATGACAGAAGCGTTTCCGATCCGAACGATCCTTACTATCGGAATACGGGTATGAGGGACGAAAGAGTTTACGCGGACGATCCGTACAGAAACGGCGGCTATCCGAATTATCCTTCTCATAATTCTTCATATAATCCTCAATATAATTCTCCCTCGCCCTATGCTCCGCAGACTCCCGGTCGTGAAAGGGGCGGCGTTTACGGCGGAGATCCCGCTGTTTCAAATCTTGAGGACGCTCTCCCGAGAATTGCAAAAACTCAGATCATGAACGGAAGGAATCCCGGTTTTGTCAGAAATCCCGGAAGACCCTCCGACGACGACGGCGAGGTAACGGTAGCGCTTGAAAGATTCGAGCCCGACAGAGTTCTTCCCGCAGGTTTTCTTATCGTTTTAAACGGTGATAACATGGGCAAGGTACTCACACTGTATGCGGGCGAGAACAGGATCGGCAGAAACGGAAAGGGCAATAAGTTCGAGATCGACCTCTCGTTCAATAACAAGGTCCACCGTTCACTTCAGGCGACCATTATTTACAATGCTCAAAACAGAAGGACCTCGATAATGCCCAATATGGAAAGCGCGGAAAAACTGAACAAGCTCACAGTCAACGGCGCGCCGCTTGACAGGCATATCATTCTCAGAAATTACAGCAGGATAATGGTGGAAAGCACCGTAATGATGTTTGTCGCGGTATGCGGAGATGCATTTAATTGGGAAAATATGTAATACCGGGGTGTTTTTATGAGTGAATGTAAGATATGCTCATACAATTCCAAAAATAATTTTAATGTTTGTCCGATATGCGGCTATTCCGAAAACAGGGCAGTGGAATGTGACTATATGCTCGAACCGGGTACTGTTCTGAGAAACGGAAAATATGCGGTAGTGAACTTTATCGGCACCTCGCCTGTTGACAGATCTGTCGTTACTTACAATGCGTGGGACAGAGTTGACAAAAGGGTAGTGGAGCTTAACGAGTTCTTTCCTTCCGATAAGGTCTACCGCGACCGCGACGGAAACGGTATGATAAGCACCGCCGACGAAGAAACAACTGTTCAGATGAACGATCTGAGACAGTCGGTCCAGCTGATGATGACCGTTGAAAAAACGGATTCGCTGGTAGAGTATTACGATTGCTTCGATGAAAACGGAACGCTGTATTTCACATCCGAAAAGCTTGAGGGTCTGAGCCTGAGAAATTACCTTGCGACAAACCGCTCGACCCCCGAATTTGCGGAGGAGCTGATGTCGAAGATATTTTCCGCGGCAACGGCTCTTCATTCAAAAAAGATAGTTCACGGCAACATCTGCCCCGATCAGATATTCCTGTGTCTCGGCGAGCAGGTAAAGCTGCTCGGTCTCGGCAGTAGCGCCGATGTCAGGCACACTCAATGCGATGAGATCTCGGTAAACGAGGGCTTTTCCGCGCCCGAATGTTATACCGGTTCGGGCAGAGTGACTATCGCGCAGGATATTTACGCGCTCGGTGCGCTGTATTATATGCTGCTTGTGGACAAGGTCCCCCCCGCTCCTTCGGAACGGAAGAAATTCAAGTCACCCGAGTATCCCCACAGGCTCAATTCAAGGGTTTCGCAGGAGCTTAGCTGCGCCGTAATGACGGCGCTTGCTCTTGACGAGAAGGCGAGATATAAAAGCGTGGAAGCCTTCATGCAGGCGACGCAGAGCACAAAGCCCGTCAAGACCGTTGAGGAACGCGCCCGTCGTATGAGGATACTCAAGCTTTCGGGGATATACACGGTAATGACGCTGCTTGTGGGCGGAACTATAATTACAGGCATAATGATGGCGGCGAGAAACCGCGTGGAAAAAGTTCCCGAGTGCAAGCTGACGTTATGGTATAAAATGACCGACGACGAAGAAAAGAACGAGCGAAAAAGGTATATGTACACCCTCGCCGCCGACGGGTTCATGCAGGAATTCAGTACCGTGAAGATAACCGTTACGGGCATTGACGCGGGAAGATACGAGAAGGAACTGAACAACGCAAAGAAACAGCCGAATCTTTTTGAATACGACGATTACTCAACGGTGAACGGCGGTCAGCTCACGTTAAACAAGGTATACTCATCCAAGGAAGCAAAGGAATGTATGTACCTTAAAGAGATAAAGGAATCGGGGGATCAGTGGGAATACTATCTGCCCGTGGGCTTTAAGGTGCCCGCGATCTTTGTGAATACCGACCTTGCGGAGGATTATAAGGATTCCGTGAAGGATTCCCGCGATCTTCTGAACGGTTACGACGGCGCGGTACTGACGGACGATTCCAATAAGTTCGCCAATTTGCTGAACGTGAAGGAACTGAACGGCACTCAGGACGCGCTGACTATCTTTACAGACGGTCAGGAACCGTATCTTGCTGCCGATACGGTCAATTATTTTGACTGCTTCAGCAAGCTAAAGACAAAACTCAGGGTGGTTTCGTGCGATAACGATACCATTCCCTGCGAGACGGGACTGGCGCTCGGCGCTTTCAACAAGAGCAGGAAGGAAAACCGCGCCGCAATAAGGTTCCTCGAATATATGCTCAGCAGCGATGGGCAGACCAGTCTGCATATAAGCGGCAAAAGCGGCAGTATACCTCTGAACAGCGAAAGCTTTGACGAGTATGCCGATGTCTTTCCGAATTATAAGAAATTCTTTGATAATCAAGACAGTTATGTATTTGAGTAAGTGGGTGAAAACTGTATGAAATACTGCATGGGGTGTATGGAGCCGATCGACGATTCGGTGATAGTGTGCCATCTTTGCGGCTACAACAATGACGTCAGTGCGGCGGCTCCTCTTTTTATAAAGCCGGGCAGCATTCTCGCCAACAGATACATCGTCGGAAAAAATATCAGCTACGATAAAACTACCGCTGTGTACATAGCCCATGACGCTTTTGAATCGGGCAAGGTGCTCGTCAAGGAGTTCCTGCCCGAGAAATATGTCAGCGGCAGAAATAAGGATACCGGCGACGTTCTTGTAATGTCCCCGCAGTATGAGGCGTTCGATAAGGAGCGCAGCGCTTTTCAGTTCCATGAGAAAAAGATAAAGACTGTTGTGGAAAACGACGCGGTGCTGAAATGCCTTGAAGTCGTTGAGGATATGAATACCGTTTACGCCGTGTGCAGCTATGCGGGAGGGATCACCCTTACGGAGCATATCAAACGCAACGGCAAGTACAGTGAAGAGGGCGCGATAAATGCCCTGCTCGGAGTTATGCACGGAGTGGATAAGCTCCATGAGAACGACATAAAGCTCGGAAATATCACGACGGACAGCATTTTCGTTACCGAAAAAGGCGAGCTTAAGCTGTGGAAGTACGAGCCTGTCTGGGAGAACAGCGGTAAGGCTGCCGACGCGGCGAAGTTCGGCAAGAAAAAGGTGATACCGCTGAACGAATACGCGGCTCCCGAAGCGGTTGAATCGGTCGGTCAGATCACGATAAGGTCAGACGTTTATTCGATAGCTGCCGTGCTTTACCACATGATGTGCGGAACTCCGCCCGCTTCGGCAGCCAAAAGGTTTAAGCGGTTCAACAAGAAGGGCAAGGACCTTCTCAGATCTCCGAAAAAATTTATCCACGACGTCAAGCCCGACCACGAAAACGCTCTGCTTAAAGCGCTTGCGCTCTCTCCCGACAACCGAACGAAGGATATCGAGTGCCTTATCAGCGAGCTGACATCGGGCGTGTCGATCAAGAGGATAAAGGAGAAGTCGGGACTGCCGTTTTTCAGCAGGATACCTTTGTTCGTAAAGCTGATCGTTCCGCTTGTTTTTGTGGCGGCGATCGTGGTGGGGCAGGTGTACGCTCACCGTAAAAGCGACATAATCAAGCCCGACAACATAGCGCCCGTACCCGACGTTGTTTCGTGGGATTCGAGCATTGCGGCGAATCAGCTCAGGAGAAAGGGCTTTACCATGCAGGTGACGGGCGTTACGGCTACCGATCAGGACAACACGGGTACCGTTCTTACTCAGGACCCGCCGAGCGGCAGCATAATGCCGCAGAATACGCCCGTATATGTGACGGTGGCAAAATACAGCGACATGATAGATATGCCGTTCGTGCGCGGCGGCGACGCGGAGGTGTGCAAAAAGCGCCTTGAAGCTATGGGCTTTATCGTCGAAATGAAGGAAGGACAAGACGATGTTATAGCGCCCGGCTGCATAATGGAACAGGAGCCCGCAGCTATCGTTGACGGAAAGTATAACCGCGTTGCCTACGGCAGCAGAGTCACGCTTACAAAATCCACGGGGCGTAAGAATATGGTCAAGGACGACAAGGTCCCCGTTGTGAATTACACAAACATGAGCTTTGACGATGCTTACGCAGAGGCTTTAAAAAACAATACGCTGCTTAAAGTGACGGAATTTCGGTTTGCCGAGGAACCGCTGACTCAGGTGCTGGAGCAGAACCCGCAGCCCAAGTCGGACTATATTGGTGTAGATGTTCCGATCGAGCTTGTCGTGTCAAAGGGCTACAACGAGTTCGATATGCCCGATGTTACCTACATGACTAAGGAACAGGCAGAAGGACTGCTTTCCGAGTACAGTCTGAAGCTCACCATTGACGAGGAACCTAATCCTACCGTTGCGGCGGGACTTATCTTCAAGCAAAGCGTGCCCGCAGGTTTTACGATAAAGCCCAATTGGGAGGTAAGGCTCACGCTCAGCACGGGCGCCGAACAGGTCAATATGATAAACGTCGTAGGTATGCAAAAGAACGACGCTGTCAGGGCTTTGAGCGAGTTGGGACTCGGTGCGGAGATAAGCTATACCAACAGCGAGAAAGAAAGCGATGAGGACAAGGTCATCGAGCAGGATCCGAAACAGGGCACAAGCATAGCTAAGGGCTCGAAGATCAAGATCACCGTCAGCACGGGCGCCGAGCTTATTCAGGTGCCTAACGTTATCAACAAGCCCGAGAGCGAGGCAAAGAAGATACTTACAGACGCGGGATTCAAAACGGACAGCCGTTCGGGAAAAGGCAATCAGACGATCGGGAGCATCATGTCGCAAAGCCCCGAACCGGGACAGAAGCTCAAAAAGGGCGAGACAGTATCGATAGTCGTTTGCAGCGGCGGGCAGATCACAACGACGGTACAGACGACGACAACGCCGACGGAGACCACGACAACTACGACTACCGTCAAGGATGAATTCGGATTGACGAGTTGGGTAGACGGTCATATCAAGGCATTGCGTCTGCAACCGGGTCAGAACGGCAAGGACGGTCAGAACGCTTTTGTCGCGGACAGCCCGGAGAATGTTCCGTCAGACCCCGAAATATATGTTCACGGCGATTCCAATGACGGTAAAAAAACCGGTGATATTTGGACTCAGCCGTATATTTTCGCATTTGTATACAACTCTGATCAGACGGCGGTATATCTTGCGGCATACTACGGCAATAGCTCCTTTGTTGAAGTTCCCGATTCGATTCCCGGTGAGAACGGTAAAAGTATTCCCGTCATCGGTATATGCGAACAGGCGTTTACGCTAAAGGCTGATCTTGTAACTACGATCAAGATACACAGTATCAAGAGCGTACAGTATGAGATCTGCGATCTCGCTTTCGCACAATGCAAAGCACTGGTTTCGGTTGAACTGCCCGATACGACCGTAAGGATAGGAAACGGCGCATTCCTGGGATGCTCGACGCTGCCGACGCTCATTATTCCCGAAAGCGTGACCGAGATAGGCGAGCAGGCATTTGTTGACTGTATAAATATGTCAACGATTGCTATTCCCTCTAAAGTCACGGTGATTAAACATTCTGCTTTCAAGGGATGCAGAACGCTTATCAACATTACGCTGCCTGCCGGACTGACAGAGATCGAATCACACGCATTTGTCGGCTGCTCTTCGCTGAGAACGCTGAATCTGCCGTCGGCATCGGTCAAGCTCAATGATTTCGCTTACGGCTATGATGAAGACCTCGAACCGTATCCGGGAGTTGAGATCAAATTACCCGACGGAACAACGGAAAAACTTAAATTCTCTTAAATTTTCCGAATAAAAGACAGCCCAAAACGTCCGTTCAAAGGTCTGAGAGCAATGACTTCTCAGACCCGAACGGACGTTTTTATTTAGGTGTATAAAATTTCCCTCCGATTGTGTGTTTTTACTATATTTAGTTGACAAGTGATAAAAAAGCTGATATAATATAAATGCCAAAACGTTCGTCGTATCGAATAGTATTTTACAGAAAGGAAAACTAAGAGCGTTATGAGATCAAGAATATTACAGCGTGCAGTAAAACTCTGCGCGGGATTGACCGCGTCGGTAATGATGCTGACGTCTTCCGCACTTTTGATGACTTCTTCCGCATATTCACGGGCAAATACCGCCGACGGAAATTACAGGAGCGTCACGTTCAATTCGTTCCCCGCGGCTGTCAACGGAGGTGAGCCTATACGCGGCGTGGATATTTCCTCAATTATCTCGATAGAGCAGGCGGGAGTCGTTTTCCATGACGATGAAGGCAGGCAGGAGGACATTTTCCGTGTGCTCGCCGACCACGATGTGAATTACATTCGCGTGCGCGTTTGGAACGAGCCCAATGACGGCAACGGTCACAGCTACGGCGGCGGTAACAACGATGTGAATACCGCCTGTGAGATCGGCAGACGCGCCGCAAAATACGGTATGAAGCTGCTGGTGGACATTCAGTATTCCGATTTCTGGGCGGATCCCGCCAAGCAGACGCGCCCGAAATACTGGGCTCCTCACGATCACTATACTCTCTCGGGTGAGATATACAAGTGGACGACATGGGTGCTGAAAGCCATCACGGAAGCGGGCGGTGATATCGGCATGGTGCAGGTCGGCAACGAGACCAACTGCTTTTTCTGCGGTGAGACGGATATGTATAAGATCTGCGAGCTTTTTGCAAGCGGCAATAAGGCGGTGCGCGACTTTGACAAAAATATCCTGATAGCTCATCATTTTGCCAATCCCGCCAAGGTGGATCACTTCTACTGGTACGCGAAGGTAATGAACGAGTGCAATCTCGATTACGATGTTTTTGCGACCTCTTACTACCCGTACTGGCACGGCTCGACCGAGAACCTCACGAACGTGCTGACGACTATCGGCAACACCTACGGCAAATACGTCATGGTAGCCGAAACGGCATATCCGTATACCTCCGAGGACGGCGATAATTTCGGCAATATAATTTCCGCGTATTCAACAGGCGTAGATCTGCCGTATGATATTTCGGTTGCGGGGCAGACCGAATGTCTGACAAATGTATTTCAGGCTGTCGCAAACTGCGGCAACAAGGGCATAGGCGTGTTCTACTGGGAACCCGCGTGGCTGGGCGTCAGCGACATTTCTCAGTGGGAACAGAAGGATAAATGGGATAAATACGGCTCTGGCTGGGCTACGGGCTACGCCGCCGAGTACGACAAGGACGTTACGTCATCGGGCGGTTCCTCGTTCGACAATCAGGCGCTGTTCGATTTCAGGGGCTTTCCGCTCGATTCGCTCGATGTATTCACCCGCATTTACCCTAAGACCGAGAAGCCTGACAACGAAAAGCTCACCCGTTACTATGCCGATCTCGACGGCGACGACGCGATAACCGAAGCCGACCTCTCGATCCTGAGAAGTGCCGTCATGAAAGAGTACGTCCTTGACGAGGTGCAGTTCGCGCTTGGCGACCTCAATATGGATAAACAAGTGAATATGACGGACGTTGTTCTGCTAAAGAAATACTTGTTAGATCCCGATAACAGTCATTCGGAGCGGTGGGTATCTCCTATCGGGCATAAAAATGTCTTCGACCGAAAAAGATAATATAACGAAAAAAGCCGAGGAACTGCTGAAAGTTCCCCGGCTTTCTTTTAAATAATTACCGTAATTACGTTTTGCAGCTTTAGAAATATTATTTCTTCGGCAGCTGAATCATGCCCGCACAATATTTCAGGATCATTTCGGCATCGTCGGTCTTAAGCCCGTCGCCGTTGCCCGTTACATCGGCGTTCGCTTTGCCCTGTGCGGTGATTGCCGTCTTCGAGTCGGCAAGATACTTCTTGACAAGCACAGCGTCGGCAACAGTCACCTTGCCGTCGCAGTTCGCGTCGCCGTAAAGCACGGCTTTGCTTGCGGGTGCGGAGGTTCCGCCGTTTTTGTACAGGTCGGCGGGAAGCTCGTCAAGAGTGATGCAGTATTCGCTCTGATAGATCTTCTTAAGCTCTAAGTGATCCTGATAATTCGTGCCGAGGAATGCCGTGCCGCCGTCCTCGCCGCCGTCATACCAGGGGCAGAAATACAGCCAGCCCGCGTCCTCGACAAGCAGATTGTCCAAGGCGGGGATAGTGTCGTTCTCAGCCATCGCGACCATCTTCTTGCCGTTTGTGAGCGCATAGAGCGAATCGAATTTCGCGGGGATAGCCAGCAGATTGGGACCGCTCGATTTGCCGTCACCTCTGTTGTATTCTACGTTGTACTTGTCGTAAGCCACGATGTCTACATATTCGTCGCCGGGATACCAGGTCGCCGAGTTGTAATAATCATAGCTGTTGTATTCCCAGATGAGGTTGTGCAGACCGTACTTCTCGGTGAGGGTGGTATAGAGAAGCTTCCATATCTTCTTGTAGGTCTCGGCGCCTCTGTCGCCCCACCAGAACCAAGCGGAGCCGTCGGGATAGTTGCCCTCGTTGCCCTGTGCTTCGTGCAGCGGTCTCCAGATGACGGGAACGCCCGCGTCCTGCAATCTGAGCAGCTGTTCGGCGAGATCCTTCATAGCAAGCTGGAAATATTCGTACTCCTTAGTACCCTCTATAACAACATTGCGCGTGTCGAAGCTGAGTGAACCCTCACCGCTCTGATAGTTCTTATAGCTGCACTCCTGCCAGCCGACGGGTTCGCCGAGGGTGTAGTTATCGAAATCCTTCGGGATATTTATGTGCCACGAAGCGGTGATAATGCCGTTTCTCTCGGTAGCCCATTCGATGCAGCGCTCGGTGGTGCCGTCGTCCCAGCCGTAAAGCGGGTTGTAGTTCATAAAGTCAACGCCGCGGATAGCGGGTACTTTACCTGTCAGGTCTTCGAGGAACTCGTTTTCCCATTCGTAGTTGTTCTTGTGACCGCCGCCGTAAATTTCCTGCTGACCCGAGATTATATGCTGACCATAGACGCTCTTTAAGTAAGCCATAAGCGACTTTGCTTCGGGGGTAGCTTTCTTATCGGTAAGCTCAGCGGTAGCAACGGAATAATCGTGCTTCGGTGTTACGCTGACAGTTACCTTGTCGATAGCCATATAGCCGTATTCATTGACAAATTCGATAGTGTTTTCGCCCTTGTTGAGACGGAAGCTGCCGAAGCTGAAATCCATCCATTCCTCGGAATAAGGCATTATCAGTCTGCGCTTTACGCCGTTTACGGAAACGGTCTGATCTCTGCCTTCGGCGTTAAGTACCTGAGCCGCTCTTACAACGATAGTGTACATACCGTCTTCGGGAACGGTCACAGTAAACGAACCACTGCTGTTGGTCAGGTAAAAGAAGCCTTTTCCCGAGCTGTCCTTCGGTGCGGGTCCGTAGTTCTGCGTCCAAAGCGAAGCGCCCTCCATATCCTCGCCTTCGATAACGAACGGGAAGGTATCAGCCGTCCCCACAGCCGAAACGGGTATCACACTTGTAGAAGCGGCTGCAACAGCAGAAGCAGCCAAGACAGAAACGAACCTCTTAATTCTGCATTTCATGATAATACATCCTCCTAATATAGCAATTCATAAAGCCGCATCGTTCGGAAGAGAACGGTGTTATGGCTGACAGACAATATTAATAACGGGGAAAGAATGATTGATAGTTTAATATATTTATACAAACTAAAATGATAAGAAATCGGATATAAAAACGAATTAAGCAGATACACGCATAATTTGCTAAAGTCAAAAGAATCAGAATGTATAATATGCGGATTAAAATATTTAAACTAACACTTATATTATACAATTACAGAAGAAATTTGTCAATAAACACAACCGAACAATTGATGAATTTTTTCAATAATTTAGGTAAAAAAATATTAAAATGGGCTATACGAATAAGATTTCTTCAATAAGAGATGAACGAAGCGAGTCTACGGGATATCTGTGCGACTGTGATTAATAAAAAGGAGAATGCGAAAATGTACAAAAACCATATAAAGAAATAAAGAAGCAGAAAG